>JAVZNR010000010.1 GCA_038882715.1 Candidatus Bathyarchaeia archaeon | reverse complement strand
CCCATCAACATCTGATATATGAACCAGAAGCCGAGGTAATAGTATGCCGGAATACTAACTATTGTGATGAAAATATAGAAGACTAAGGTCCTTATCCTCGCATGCGGATACAGGAGCATATACGCACCTAAAACCGCTGAGATGGCTCCTGAAGCCCCAACCGCTGGAGTCCCCATTTCGACTACAACATAAGGAATCGGGCTCGTATATAAGGATAGAATCGTTGACGCTATGTGGATTAGGCTAGCAAACAAGCCGCCGAATAGATAGAAGATTAAGTATTTGGCGTGGCCTAAAGCATCCTCAATATTATCCCCGAAAACCCATAGGTACAGCATGTTTCCCAGCAGATGCATAATGTCCGCATGCATAAACATGCTTGTGAGAAGAGTCTCCAACCTTCTCCCGCTTAAAATGTTTGCAGGAATAGCCCCATAACTAAGTATGGCTAAGCGAAACGTTTTTGCACCTTGCAGATAAAAGTAGAAGAACACAACAATATTTACGAGTATTAATGCGTAATTCACATATGGTCTTCTAGAAGGCCGATTCTCATCACCTATGGGCATCATTTCTAGCGCTTTCTCCCTTTATGAGCCGTGGCTTAAAATCTTCTCAACGGCTCTTTTATAGATTTTTATGCTCATTAAATATTCTTTGATATCTATATGCTCGTTCAGCGTATGGCTTAAAACGGCTTCTCCGGGGCCGTATGTTGCAGCTGGCGCCTTAAAGTGTGATCCAAATATGTTCATGTCGCCTGTCCCAGTCTTCCGAATCAATCTAGCCTCTTCGCCAGTCTCTTCAAGGATAGCCTCCTTAAGAGCCTTTATTACGAGGGAACTTTTGTCAGCCACATATGGTTTAACCATATCTATAGCCTTAAGATCTAGGTTTAGCCCATAGTTTTCATACCTAAACCTATCAATTAAATCCTCAATAATCTTCACCGCTTTTTCGCAGCTAACTGCGGGTGGCAGACGTAAATCGAGTTCTAAAAAACATGTGTCAGGTATGCTTCGGGTTGTTCCCTTACCATATATGCTCGTTATCGCCGGCGTTAGTGAGTAGAAGACGCCGTATGGCGACCTATATTCGCGGTCACATAAATCTTTAAGCCTACTCCAAAACTCAAAACACTTCTCGATAGCGTTAGGCATAATATGCTGGGCTCCAACATGCCCGGCAGCTGTTCTAAAAGCAAGCTTTAACTTGATATGACCCTTATACGCGAACGTTATGTTTCTTATGCCACTCGGTTCACCAAATATCGCGTAATCCACATTAAGGTTTCCGCGAATCATATGCTTAATGCCTTTCCCCCGCCCCTCCTCATCAACAACCCCGGCAACTATAACTCGTCCTTTTAAACCCTCTGATTTTAGGCTTGAAGCAGCCAGGATCATGGCTGCCAGAGAAGACTTTGCATCTACGGCCCCCCTCCCATAAAGCCTATCGCCCTCAAGTTTAACGTCTATTTTGCCGGGGACGGTATCCATATGTCCACATAAAAGAATAGTCGGTCCACCGAACCCTATCTCCCCATAAACGTTGCTAACCTTGTCCCTCCAAACCTTGTCAAAGCCCAGCTCCGCCATAACGTCCGCCAGAAAAGATGAGATCTCGCCCTCTCTGCCGCTTGGGCTGTAAATCTCCAGCATCCTTCTCAACAAATCTATTGGGCGCCATTCCCCTCGATTCATTCCCCGGCACCATGGTGGCCAATACCTGCTGGCAACTTCTTCTCTTCCTCTGAGAGAACCGTTCTCAACACGTCAGCTACCTTTTCAAGGTGCTCTAAACTTATCGTGAGCGGAGGAAGAAAACGTATAATGTTCCTGCCTGAATAGAGCAGTATTACGCCTCTCTCTAAAGCCCCCATCAATATGTTGTATATGTCTATTCTGGTCTCAAGCCCCAGCATCAGACCTAAGCCGCGAACCTCCCTTAAAATACTAAACTCATCTACAAGACCCTGAAGAATATGCTTAAACCTGTTTCCAAGAACTCGCGCCCTTTCAACCAACCCCTCTTCAATTATGGCGTCTATCGTCGCGCAGGCAGCTGCACATGCAAGGGGGTTTCCGCCAAACGTACTTGTGTGCTCGCCAACCTTCAGCGAACCCATAATATCCTCTCTAGCTATTGTTGCACCTATCGGTATTCCGCCACCCATGGCCTTTGCAACACACATCACGTCCGGCGTAACACCCCAGTGCTCCGAGGCCCACATTCGGCCCGTCCTTCCAAAACCCGTTTGAACTTCGTCGAATATCAGCACTACACCGTTTTCATCGCATATCTTCCTCAATCCCTCAAGATAGCCTTGCGGTGCGACGTGAATTCCACCCTCTCCTTGAATAGGCTCGACAATTATTGCCGCGGTATCCTTCGTAATAGCCTCCTCAACCTTATCGAGCCTTCCGAAGGGCACAAACCTGAAGCTCTGGCTTAAAATATGTTTGAAGGGTTCACGGTACTTCGGGTTCCATGTTGCCGACAGCGCGCCCAAGGTTTTGCCGTGAAAACCCCTAACCATACTTATAATCTCATGTTTACCAGCGTATTTTACCGCGGCCTTTATGGCGCATTCAACAGCCTCAGCGCCGCTGTTAGAGAGAAAAACCTTGTTTAACCCTTTTGGCGCTATCTTCACTAGTTTCTCCAGTAGCTCAGCTCTTTTATCATTGTATAGTGAGCCGTGACACGCTATAAGCTTCTCGCATTGCTCCTTTATGGCTTTAACAACCTTAGGGTGGCAGTGACCAACTAGGCTTACCCCGTAGCCGCCCATGCAATCTACATATGGTCTGCCCTTAACATCATAGAGGATGGCGCCTTCGCCTCTAACGACACAAATAGGATACTTCTGGTAAACATTTGCGAGAAAAGAGTTTTCGACGCCCATCATTTCCTCTTCATTCAGCGCTTATCACCGTACCATTCAAACCGTTAAGAGCGCTTATCACCGGGCTATCCGTGAACCCGCATGCGATAATAGCCTCTTTAACGCCGGCTTCCAGAGCCTCTATCGAAGCAATTAGCTTCTTATCCATGCCGGGGCCTATCTTAGGCAGAACCTCCTTGGCCTCGCTTAGCTTAATCCGCTTAACATATTCTTCGCCTAATCTTACGCCCGGAACATCCGTCAGAAAGACTATTTTTTCAGCCTTTAACGCGCTAGCTATCTGCCCAGCCGCCCTATCGCTGTCAACATTCAGGTACTCGTTCTCTTCGCCAAGGGCTATAGGTGAGACGACTGGCAGAAAACCGTGGTCTACGAGAACCTCAAGGAGACTTGAGTTAACCTTCGATATTTTTCCAGTGAAGCCTCCATCTATAATGCGCTTTCTCCCACGCTCATCAACCACCAGAAGCTTCTTCTTCCTGCTCGCGATCATTAATGCGCCGTCGACGCCTGAAATCCCAACAGCCGGCATATTTTTCCCTATAAGCCATTTGACAATCGCCTTATTCACCCTGCCAGCCATAACCATCGTGTATATTTCCACGGTCTCTTCGTCCGTGTACCTGCTCCTGACGCCCTCAGGCGAGGTCACGAAAATCTGCTTCTTGCCAAGCTTCTCAGCTATCTCTGTAACCTCGTCTCCACCACCATGAACGATAACCAGCCTGTCCCTCTTTAAGATTTCACCTATATCGTTGGCGAGGCTATCGCTTAGCCCCCTTCTAAATATGTCTCCGCCGATTTTCAGGACTATCATCGTGGACACGCTCACAAAATTATAGGGTAAACTTTAAATTGGGTGTAATGCATAGTAGCGTAAGCCCTCCCTCTCATCCCAGCCGCACATTATATTCATGTCTTGAACAGCTGTTCCAGCAGCCCCCTTCATCAAATTATCTATGGCTGATAAAATCACCAATCTGCCCGTGTGCTCATCTATCTCGAAACCTATATCACAGAAGTTTGAACCCACGATTATCTTCGGGTCAGGATACCTGTAGATCCCCTTAACATCACGTATAAACCTGATAAAGGGTTCATTAGAGTAAAAATCCCTGTAAATGCGCCAAACCTCTATCGGCGTCACCGGCTCTTTTAGGAAAGTATGGCATGTTGAAAGTATCCCCCTAACAATATTGACGGCGTGGGCTGACATTGAGACCTTAATTCTTTCTCCACATAGGAGACTGAGCTCCTGCTCGATTTCAGCCGTATGCCTATGGCCGACAGGCTTATACGGTCTAATAACGCCGAAATGCTCAGAGTGATGCGTTGACAATGATGGTTTAGCGCCAGCGCCTGAGGAGCCAACTTTAAAGTCTATCACAATCCTGTCAACTTCAATTTTACCCGATTTAACTATGGGTGCGAGAGCCAAGATGCTGGCTGCAGCCATGCATCCCGGAACAGCGACCAGCTGAGCCTTCTTAATCTCTTCCCTGTGGAGCTCCGGTAAGCCGTAAACAGCTTTACTGAGGAGGTCTGGGTTTTTATGGCTCCATCCATACCATTTCACGTAATCATCCGGGTTTTTAAGCCTGAAATCCGCGCTTGTATCTATCACTTTTAAGCCGGCTTCAATTAGTTGCGGCACAAAGGATGATGAGACACCATGCGGCGTTGAAACAAACAGGATGTCGCATAGATCGGCAACCTTAAGTGGATCAGACTTAATGAACTTTAGTGTCGTTTGACCCTTAAGGTTTGGGTGAACCCTATGAACATACTCGTTAGCGTAAGTGTTTGATGTTGCAGCTGAAACCTCTACCTTCGGATGGGCTAGGAGCAGGCGTAGAAGCTCGCCGCCAACATACCCTGAGGCACCGAAGACACCAACCTTCATTTCTTCATCACCTTAACAGCATATCTAATAATTTTCTCAGGTATATCGGCTCTAGTTGCGGAGTAGAGTCCCTTAAACTCCGGCGTATTGTTAACCTCGTGTACAACTATGCCGTTAGGCGACTCCATGCAGTCGACCGCTAAAACTCCGCCGCCAACAGCCCTAGAAGCCTTTAAGGCGATCTCGGCAAGATCATCTGTGAGGCGGCATGGTTCCATTCGCCCTCCGCGGGCAACATTGGTTCTCCAATCGCCTTCAGCCGGGTAGCGGTATGCTGCCGCGATAACCTCATCCCCAACAGTCAGTACGCGTATGTCGCGCGGCGGCCTCTTAATATACTCTTGGAGATAATAGATCTGCATAAGGGAGTTCTGCATTTCTTCGCGTGCCTCTATAAGCGCCTGAGCAGATTCCTTATCCTTAACAAGGGCCACTAAGCGACCCCAGCTTCCCACAACCGGTTTCAAGACAGCTGGGTAGCCTAACTCCTCTAGGGCTTTTACAGCCCCCTCATTTGTGAAGGCTACCAGTGTTCTAGGAACATGGATACCTAGCTTTGATAGGGCGATTATCGTGAAGAGCTTGTTTCCGCAGATCAGTGAGACGTTGAATGGGTTTATGACTCGAAGGCCTGAACCTTCTAGGACTGCTGTTATATGTAGGCCCCTAAAGTAGCTTATGCAGCGCTGGAGCACCACATCCCCAAATGTTCCCTCAAGCTTGTCGGGGTTTTCAGTCGCGTTAAGGTAGATTTCTTTCGAGTCTATTGGATTCAGATTTAATCCAAGCCTCTCAGACGCCTCTATTAATGCCTTTTCCTCCCATCTAACCCTATCGTACACTAGGCTTATTCTGACCATCTGATTCTATTCGCCCCAGTCCTCACCTTCAATCTCAGCTGGCTTAACGTTAATAGCGCCTTTCTCATCAAGTGTTATCTCTAAGTCAAGACCGCAGTCTGGACAACTAACTATTTCACCAGATATCACGTCTTCCGGGACTTCTATCTCCGCATCACATTCAGGACATTTTGTCTTGAAGGTTACCGCCTCCTTTTTCACGCTTTAATAGGAGAAAGCATATTTCTTTATAAATGTTTCGGAAACATTAAAGAATCTTTAATATTCATGCTATAAAGCGTTTTTTCTTCAATCGATTTATATATTTGAGTTTGGAATCTTTATTTTTGAAGGGATATATAATGAGTCTAATAGATGATGTTGATAGGGAAATAATTAGGATGCTGCAGGAGGACGCCAGGGTATCTTTCAGGAAAATAGCTGAGAAGCTGAATGTTAGCGAAGCGACAATATTCACTAGGGTGAAAAAGCTCCTTAAAAAGAACGTTATAAAGGGGTTTACCGCCATAGTCTCCCCAGAGAAGGTTGGAAAAAACATAACTGCGTTTGTGCTGATAAACGCGGATCCAAAGAAGCTACATAATGTTCTTGAAGCGTTAAGCAGAATGAATGACGTTTACGAAGTTTACGATGTAACAGGTTCCTACTATGCTTTAGCCAAGATTAGAACCGAAGATCAAAACAAACTCGCGAAGATAATCGACGATATAGGGATGATTGACGGTGTAATTAGCACGGAGACCGCGCTTGTCTTGAGGAGCATAAAAGAAGAGGTTCGGATAAAGATCTAAGCGCATATATATACTTGGTCTATAAATCAAGAGTATGAGAGATACTGAATGCTTTTGAAGGTAGGTGAGTATATCTATTAGGCGCATAATAATTATAACTGGAACACCGGGCGTTGGAAAAACTTCGGTTTCAGCCGCGCTCGCATCTAGGATAGACGCCCAGTTAGTGTCTTTAGGCGAACTCATCAGGAAGGAGAAGCTTTACATCGGTTTCGATAAGGAGAGAGACACTTTAATTGCTGATATAGAAAAGATTTCTAGGAGAGTCGGCGAAATCATCTCAAAAGCCCAAAAAGACATAATTATAGAGGGGCATTTAGCCGTCGACGTTACCCCAGCCGAGAAAGCGAGCATCGTCTTCGTTTTGAGGAGAAACCCCGAAGAGCTCAAGAGAATTCTTGAGGAGAGATCTTACACGGAGAGGAAGATTATGGAGAACCTAGCTGCTGAAATCCTAGATGTCTGTCTCTTCGAAGCCGTGAAGAAGTTCGGTGTTGAAAAGGTCTGCGAGATAGATGTGACATCGAAAAGCGTGAATAAAGTTGTTCAAGAGATCCTAGATGTTCTTGGCGGGTTAAGGGAACGTAGGGTTGGGGTCGTAGACTGGCTAGGCAAGCTTGAGGCTGAAGGGAAACTGGAGGAATATTTAGATAAATTTTAGAATACTTTTAGCCCCTTCAATATATCTGACTTCGTGATCAATCTTATTCCCCTGCGGTTTGCGTACGCCTTCGCATGCTCACTAAACTTTCTAGCTACAAGGATTGGGCTGGATAAACCAGCGTTCTGCGCAATTTTATCTATATTTATAACTATGTTTACGCCAACAGTTCTATTCCAGTCTTTAACCCAAACCGGGTGGGCTTCGCTTCCCCTCCGTATCATTAGGTCGAAGCCTCTGCGCGGCGAATCATTATTCTGAGATGGATTCTCATCTATAGTATAACCTCTTCTAGTGAAGTATCTTATTGTAAGGGCTATTAGCGGCTTCTGACTCAACTCTTCCACAATAGAAGATTAGCAGCTCCTAGCTAGAAAAATCTTTTTAACAGGTTGATGTTTCTTTAGGCTTTTGACCAATCAGTTCTTTTACACCTATCCATTGAGCCAGAACATATCCGACTGCGATTTGGAACCAGAAGGTTACAGCTCTTATGAGAAGCGTGGCCACTCCGCCAATAGCTGTTGGAATATTAAATAGTGTATATAGCTTCGTCATAACTATTTCTACCAGTCCAAGCGGAAGCGCTATCGGCGCCGATTGAACGGCGAGGCTTACCGCGTAAACTACAATTGACTCAACTACCTTCATCGAGATTTCATTGAATCCTAACGCATAAAAAACTAATAGATATACGCTTAAATGGAAAACCCAGGCGACAAAGCCATAAGCTACGGATTTCGCCACGGCATCCAACCTTTTACCAAACGACTTAAAACCGCTATGAAATTGAATTAGGCTTTGATACACTTTTTTCCTGGCTTCTGAGGGGTTTAAGCGGCTCTTCCCAACTATTAGAGAAACAACCTTAACGAACGCGTTGACTATTTTCTCAGCAGCCTCTTCCCTCAAGGAAACGTAGAGTAAAAGAACAATTAGAGTAAGAGAACCTGCATTTATCATCGCCAGCAAGTATAGGATTTCGGCGCCAATCTCATACCTAAAGAATAGGAAGAGGGAGGCTGCCAGTAGGCTACTTAAAGTAACAAACACTGTTATTATACGGTGGGCGATAACCGACGCTACAACCCTGCCCGGATCCCAAGAATCCCTCTGAACAAGATAGGTTCTAACCACTTCGCCTGAAATAGTCTCTAATGGAATTATAAGATCCACAAAGTTTCCCAGCCAGCAGTAAATGAAAGCCTTTTTTAGGCCAGCGTTTACCGACAATGCTTTCAGGAGCGTGTTCCAGCTCATAGAGTAAAAGAGCATGCTCAGCACCATTGCGACTATGGTTGCAAAGTATATGGGCAGGCAGCTATATGGATTAACCCTCCTAAAAACTTCAATCATGTCACTTATGCCGACAAAAAAGTAGAGGTAGAGAATGAAAACTAGCAACCCAGCGACCGTAAGCGCAAACGCTTTTGCAAGCGAACGCTCCCTCATTCCAAGGCCAGCCTAAAACGCATCTCTCTGTTATTATTTCACTATTTCTGGTACATTAAGCACACTGTAGGTTACCGTGCATCTGATTACGCTGAAAATACATATAAAGAAAAACAGTATTTTATGTTTTTATAGCGGTTGCTAAAATTTTTGACTTATTCCATCGGAGATAGATGAGAAATGGTTAAAGTAAGAGCTGTGATATTTGACCTAGATGACACATTAATACATTCCAGAATAGATTATGCTGGCGCAAAGAAATCGTTGATTAAATTTTTTATTGAGCATGGCGTTGAACCCAGCCTCCTAAGCGAGAGCATGCCTAGCCTCGAGATTTTTAAGGCTGCGGGTGAAAGCCTACGTGGGAAAAACCTGCCTGAAGAGTTCATTAGCAGAGTTTTTGAGGGAGCTAAGTCGATGCTAAGCATCTTTGAGATAAAGGCTCTGGAGGGAGTTAAGCTGATGGATGGGGCTTTAGAGACGCTTAACACCTTGAGGAAAATGGGGCTGAAGACCGGTATTGTAACCAACAGCTGTAGAGAGTATGCTGCTAGAATCATTGAAATGTTTTCGCTGGACAAATATGTCGACGCGTTCATCACAAGAGATGACGTTAACAATTTAAAGCCTGACCCTGAACATCTATTAAAAGCCCTAGAAACTTTAGGCGTATCCGCCGACGAAGCGGTTTTTGTCGGCGATCATTGGATAGACGCTGCTTGCGCTAAGAGAGCTGGCGTGAAGTTTATCCTCTTCAGGAATAATAAATGGAGTTTTAGTGAGACCAATGTCTCCAAGTACGCGGTTATTGAAGAGTTAATGAGCCTATCAGCCGTAATTCAAGGCATCTTATGAACCTTGGATGTTCGAAGATGGGTGCCGGCAGTTACGCTTATTAGGCAAAGACAACTTATTTTTCTTCCCGCTATTAGTTTAGGTTAAATAGATGCCCGAGCGGTAATATTTGATGGAATACGCTGTTGAAACATTTGATCTAACAAAGGTGTTTGAGAGTAAAGAGGATAATGCTAAGCGCTATGTTAAGGCAGTTGACCACGTGAATATTAAAGTTAAGCGCGGTGAGTTTTTCGGGCTTCTTGGGCCTAACGGTGCCGGGAAGACCACGCTCATAAAGATGCTCTGCACGATAATACTTCCAACCGAGGGGACAGCTAAAGTAAACGGCTACGATATAGTGAAGGAGCCTGTTAAGGTTAGGAGCTGCATAGGCTGGTTTCACGGCGAGACGGGCGGCAGATCGCTTTACTGGAGGCTTAACGCCGAAGACAACCTGAGGTTCTACGCTTACCTTCAGAATGTTCCTAAAGACGTCGCTGAGAAGAGAATTAACGCTTTGCTTGAATTTTTCGGGCTGAGTAAGGAGAGGAAGAAGCTCGTCAAAGACTATTCTACGGGAATGAAGGTTAGGGTTATGCTGGCCAGAGCCTTACTGCACAACCCGCCGATACTGTTTATGGATGAGCCAACGATAGGTTTAGACACCATAAGCGCTGTTGAGACTAGGAGGCTTCTGAAGGCTTTAAACACCGAGCTCAGGAAGACGATAATATTCACTAGTCACAACATGTTTGAGGTTGAGCAGCTCTGCGAGCGAATAGCCATAATGCGCGGTGGACGCATAATAGCTGATGCGCCGCCCTCGGTTTTAAGAGAGATGCTTAGAGACATACGTGCCATCGAGGTGGATATTAAAGAGATAGAGAACTTAACCAGCGTTGTCGAGAGCCTCTCTAGGCTCCCAATGGTTAAAAGGGTTGTTGATGTCAAGAACAGCCCGTTTAACGTAACTGTACGCTTACAGGTTGACGACGAGTATGAGGCTATACCAACCATCGTCAGTAGACTTGATTCTCTAGGCGTGAAGATATCCGCGGTGCGTAGATCTGAACCCACGCTTGAAGACATATTTGTTAAGCTGACTAGGGAGGCTGAATCCGCTTGAAGGTCGAGGATATTGTTGAGCTCTTTAGGGATGATCGCCCACGCGTCTCATCCGAGATTAGGCATGTTTGGGCTGTGTTCTGGGCTAACTTCAAAATATTCCTATCCTATAGAACTTGGGTTATAATGGAGACCATAAGCACAGTCGCCTCAGTTGCAATGTATTCTTTCATGGGTCTTCAGGTTGATTCTAGGAGAGTTGCTTTAGCCGGGTACGGCGAGGTTGGCTGGATATCGTTCGCCTTAGTCGGCGTCGCCACAGCAAATTATCTCTGGATGTGCATCAGTAGGCTAAGCCACTCCCTGCAGCATGAGGTGCGTGAGGGTACTCTTGAACCAATAGTTGCCTCACTAATAAACATGAGGTCATATATTATTGGCCAGTCGATCCGAGGTTTCCTAGTCAGCGGATACTTTATGCTCGGCGTTCTAATTGTAGGCATATGCGTCTTAAAGGTTCCACTAACAATAAATCTCGGAACCGCGCTATCGTTTCTAGCGATAATACTGCTCATGGTTTTAAGCTACGCGGGCATAGGTATAATGGCCGCCGGATTAATCCTCGTGTATAAAAAGGGTGACCCGCTCACATTCCTCTTCGCCAGCGTAACCGAGTTCCTAGGCGGGGTTCTGTTCCCGCTAAAATACCTTGAGGTTTTTCCGGGGCTATATGCGGCGGCTATGCTTATGCCGTACACTTATGCTTTAGATGCTGCCCGAAGAATATTGTTGAATGGTGCAACGGTTCTTTCGCCCATGGTTCTATGGGACGTAGCCATACTGGTCGCGTACAGCATTATATTTATACCCTTAGGTTTAAGGGTTTTCAGGTGGGGCGTCAACAGGATAAGGTATGAGGGGACAGTCGCAACATATTGAGGAGGCGGCTCAAATCTTGGAGGTTGAGAAGCTTATCAAGGTGATCTCAGAAGACGTGCCTAGGAGGAGAACCCCCATATATCGCATCGTCTTATCCTTCGTTGTGAGGGACTTTAAAGTTTGGTGGACTTATAAGTTTTGGCTTCTCCTAGAGCTGTCAGGTATAGTTCTATTCGTTATAACATACTATCTGTTCTCGCTTATCACCACACCCCAGCAGGTTCAGGAAGCTGGCTACGCTGTCGGCGGCTACTTCACTTTTGCGCTCATAGGTATAGCCTTCCAGCAGTATGTTCACTTCGCCGTCCAAAGCATAAATGAAAGCATACGTGAAGAGCAGTGGAACGGCACGATGGAGACCATACTTTCAACCGCAACGGACTTTAAGGTTTTCCTCCTAGGCGAGGTCTGCTTCTCATTTATAGTTTCCTCGGCGCTCCTCTTGATGTCACTGGCCATAGGCGTTCTCCTAGGGGCGGAGTTCTACGTGACCCCATACTCGATTCTAACAGCAGTAATATTGACTGTTCTGCTCATAGCGAGTCACATGGATATAGGCATATTGAGCGCCGGCGTAATAATGAAGGTTAAGCAGGGCAGCCCGGTTACGTGGGCTTTCTCGTGGCTGAGCCAGCTCGTTTCAGGCGTATTCTATCCGCTTAGGCTCCTGCCATGGTATCTTGAGTGGGTTGGGAGGGCTTTCCCGCTAACATACTCCCTAGACGGGATAAGATTATGCCTCCAGTCTGGAAAGGATTTATCTTCGCCTGCAATACTCACAAACATCGTAAGCCTAATCATCTTTATAGCCGTTACGACGCCCATATCGCTATACGCCTTCAAGATCGGATACGACGCCGCCAGAAGGGACGGCTCCCTAGGACAATACTAGGCGACCTCACACTGTTTTCCGCGAAACATTAAGATCTCTTCTTCAGAAGCCTGCTGAGATACAACTCATACATCCCTCTAGCATCAAGATACTCTATGAGAACTTGGGCTTCAAACTTGGCCCTCACGCCGGGCTCAGTCTCGTAGAGAACTTTTCCCTCCTTTATAACTCTGAACTTCAGGTGGAGGTCAGCCGCCTCTAATTCTATGAGGTCTATTTTGTCTTCGCTTACCCCTAAAGCTCCGGCTATTTCCTCTTGAAGCCCGCCAGGCCCGCCTATATCACTCGGCTTCTCGCTGAAGAGTACAGCGATATCCCAGTCGCTATCCTCGGTTTCGAGACCCTTAGCTCTTGAACCGAAAAGGTAGGCTAGCGCCATGTTTCTCCGCTTGAAGATTTGAGTTAGAGCCTCGAGGGTTTGGGCGGATCTACGCTTCTCTTTCTCGCTTCCTCTATCAATTTTAGCGCTAGATCCTTTGAGAGCGCCGCTTCGCTCCCGTAGGCTTTAAGCTCCTCCGGATCCAGCCGCCTATAAGTGTGTGCAACTCTATTTCTGATCCTAGCCATATTTTTAAGCCTATACGCCTCTTGGCTGTTTAAGAACCCTGATTCGGCTAAAATGAAGGAGGCGGAGGGGTATACAGTTTGATTCTTAATGAGGGGTATACAGTTTGATTCTTGATGGAGTGTCGCCGCCGAAATATATTTTTAGAGTGCCATCCCCACCAATAAACCGCGCCTCTATTACGAGCTCGAAAACGCTTCCTTCCGGCACGATTTTTATATCGTCTGGCACAGAAAACGTTAGGTTATAGAAGATATCAGGGGCGCCTCCCTTTTGCTTCCCAACCTCTATACCCTCATTCCCAATTTGGTGGTAGTGGCCAGAACTACTATAGTATCCGAAGGATACCGTAACAAGTATGGTGAAGTTTTTGCCTTTATACTTGCTTGCCTCCATAAATAATATAATTTCTATTTCATGGTCAAGGGTGATTTCGAACGGCGTCTTTTCTGATCTTATCTCTACTCTTTCACTTTGACCATGGCTCCTTGGCGGCGTCCCAAACTCATCTTTGCCACTGCTTGGCTCTGGAGACAATATTATTACCTTTTTTGTTATATATTTCGCAAGGTATAATGTGCTCCAATCAGCCGCCTGAGGGGGCGCGGATTCATTTACAGAATAGAATATGGAGCGACGCGCTGAGACAACTATATTGTCTTCGGGAGTAACAGCTATTATAGTTATTGTTATTATTGTTACCTCATCATCGAGCTCTATGGGTGAAGTAAACTCAACAATATACCTACCTCGCCCAATATAGGGACTTAAAGTAAAGTTTTTGACGACCGTATTGTTAACCTTAATCCATAGAGAATTCTCTGTTAGATTTGGTATCGGTTCATTCCTTCTGCCCTTTTCGCCACTCTGAAATATTTGAAACTCAATTTTAACGTTACCACTGTTTCTATCAATTATCACATTTTCAATGTTAAGCATCACACATTTGCCTAAAGAAACTGATAACTTCTTTAATCCATACTTTTCAATACTTACGCTAAGCTGTGAAAAAACTTGACTGATGCCATAATCCAACGACCAACTCGTTTGCCCTTTCTCAATATTTAGTCCAAATCCTCCATAAGACTCAAGCACCGAACTTACCCAACTTTCGATGAGTTTTTCACCCTCTGGTATCGCATTTCCATCTCCCTCAAAATATTTTTGTTGTGAGGCGATCGCTAGTGCTCTTGTTAAGCATCTTTCGAAGTCGCTTGTTATCGCTAGGACTGTTTCGTCTACTGGCTCATAGGATACTTCCTGCCTTTTCGTACTTATCTGGCTTATTGACAGGATTAGGGAGAACATGAAGGCCGCTATTATAACCGCAACCAGAATAACGAACTGCCCTCTCCTATCGTTTCTAAATCGATTCACAGGCAATCAACCCGAATATTCCATTATGTTGTTATATGTTATATCTGTCATTGTATATATTCTTTATGGTTTAATAATATAATGATGTAGAAGTCAGACCGGAAACTCATGTGAGCCCAGCCCTCGTGAGAACTAAATTCAGATAATATATTTTACCATTCTTCGACGTGTAGGTTATGCTGGCCGAGGCAACCTCACTCGACCTCTTAAAAACTTCTCTAGGAGCGTTTGAGACATAAGAAGGATAGCTCCATCCCTGACCGGAGCTATCCCTCTTATAAATTGTCAGATTATAGTATACGTTTTGGGGCAGTAGGCTCTGGAGGGCGTTGGCCAACACGGTGCTTTGGCCTTCATTAACAGCGATCTCGATTACGCCGGATTCAGCTAGGCGATGCAGGACATTATAGGCTAGCCTATTTAAGTCAACAGTTTCCTGTTTGAAGAATTTCTCCGAGGAGAAGAGCATGAAGAACGCCGCCGTGAAGGCTATAAAAATTAGGATCGCCGCTATAACAGCCTCAATTATTCTCACCTGCCCAAGCCTTGAACAGTCCATCACCAAGACATCCTCCATACCCATAATCTAACCGTATATGAGGAGAACCCGATCTTAACGCTTCGTTCAAGCATGTAGGCTAAAGGCATTTCTTCAGCCAAGGAACCGAAACTCTCCGGGATAATTTTCCAAGCCGCCATAAGATTGCTACCAGCGGCCGCCACCACCGCAACGGTATACGGCTCTATGCCATCCATCTCATGCACATAGTAGCTGCCGATGTTACCAGCGAAGCTCGCACTATACTGCACACTCATCATATTGATAGATCCATTAGGAAGTTTCGTGAGAAATATTTGGTAAACCTCATTACCAGAGATACTATAGGGTGAAAGGAAGAAGTTACCGATGAAGTAGGCATGTGTTATGGCGCCAACGGTCTCCACTGCAACCCCTTGTACACCATAATGATCTACAGCAGCGATTAAGAGAGCTGGGCTAAAGAAATTTAAGGTTAAGCTGCAGCACCCGTTTTCATCAGTAAAGCCATAATCCCGCTCTAAGAAAACCCCACCGCTAAGGAAAACCGCACCAACAGTCACTTTAGCATTCACAGCAGGCATGCCTTGCTCCGAGACAACATTAACCTCAATATTATTTAAACCTGTCTGGCGTATTTCTATTTTTAGCGTTGGTATGAATTCCATTTTTATGTTATAGTCGAAGTCGAGGTTTAGGAGACTTCTAACTGTGTTCGGTTGTATAGGGATGTTTCCCGGCAGGCTCTGGCTTAGTCTCTGAACCTTATCTGGGTCTAAGACAAATGCTTCGCGGGTGAAGACTGTGCTTACGGCTAGGCCGAAGGATGATAGGTCGGAGCCCTTTATAGTAATGTTTTCACCCCAGTCATCCGGCTCCCCCGGGCTTAAGAGTATTTGCGCCATTATCTTCTGCGCAGCCATTTTTAGCTGCTCCATTTCAGATGTGCTCCTGTAGAGCGGCGGCGATATGCCAGTTAAGAAGACCGCGGCCAGCAGTATTGCAACCATTATAATCGCTGCAAAAATATACTCGTATGTCTTCATCGTCGATTAGCCTCCCGTCAATAGGCCTAAGCCAACATATATGATGTCGCCAGCCTTATGGCACCAGACAACCATGTTTGGGCTGCCGCCGTAAACCCATACCCTAGGCTCAATGTTGGAGTCTTCTAGTAGGCCTTCCGGTAAATCTCCACCGGCGAATATCCGTATTCTATGTGTTGAGCTCGCTGTTATAGGTGATTCCGCGTACAAGTCTTTTCTCCCAACAATGCTCACATGAACATAGTATCTTCCACCCCTTTCCACAATAGTAATATTGTAGGGTTTCCCGCTGAGGTCTAATGGAAGGTTTAAGCGCTTTGAAACCGCTTCGCCTATGGATAGGACACCGTAAGTGAAGTCTGTTAGGCTGATTGTGTTCGTTATGCTCATCGAGACGTACTCCGCGATCTGGTTCAGCTGCGTTTTAATAGCGTTCTCTTCAACGTATCCGACGACTATCTGGTAGGCTAGGGCGAGGGATATGGCTAAGCCTATCAGCGCGACCGTTCCAATAATATGCTGTATTGATACGTGAACCACGCCAAAACACCTCACGCCACAGAAACCATTATGGTGACCTCTATCACCCTAACAACAGATATCCCTGAGTAAAATTGCTCCTCGCTTATACCGCCAACTTCCACGCGAACCGTTAGGCTGCTTTCGCTAAGCGTTATTGATTTCACATTTATTCCCTTGTTTTGAACTCTAACATTCACGGTCCCGGAGCCGCCGAATGTTCCTCTCTCTAAACGGATCAAGTAAATGTCCATTGTTCTAAGCTCCTTATTCACGGTGATACGCACTCTATTGTAGTCTAATATTATCCATGCGCCGTTTCCAGACTCTATTCGAACATGTCCTAAGGGCTTAGACATGTCGACTATTAGTCCGCCTGGATTGGTTAGATTTGCTTCTGCAGCTGAAACCATGCTCCCCCCACGATACTTAATCACGTAAGAGTTTATTGGGATAATCTCTGATTTTGAGGTGTCCTCGATCTTTATGTTGATTGGCTCGCTCTCGTACATGCCTATTCCCCCGCTCCTCTGGTTGAATTGGACTGAGCTTGCTGCTCCGGGCCTAAGTGACACGTCCATTATTGTTCTGTCAAGCAGTAGCATTGCTGTTTTAGCCTGCTCGAACTCGGAGTTTTGCATTTGGATTTCAAGCATGCTTATCGCTAGGGAGGAGGCGACCACCAGTATTATTAGCAACGTTGCGGTTATGATTACAGTTGATATTACTGGTGAAACAGCTCTTTTATCCGCTGCGGCACTCACCCCCTTGAAGTCTCTCACCGGTTTTATGTGCACCTGCATCGCTTTTCCCCACGTAAACCCAGTTAGATTGGCAGGATTATTTGGAAGAAGCGCATGAAAACTATTGTTAGCAGGGTTATTGTCGTCAGTATTATTGCGTGCCTGAATCCGGCTGAGACGTTTCCTGTGCTAACTTTCCCGGTCACTATGCCCATTAAGTATGATTGGAAGACTAGCGCCGGAACAATGGTTATTACGATCTGTTTGAAGGGTATTGCCACACGGGATATTGACATAACCGCCGAGTACATGAAGTTTATGGTTACCAGAGTTGAGAAGACCATTATGGCTGAACCTATGTAGGGCATTATCATAAGCGGTCGGAGGGCGGCCATCTTCTCCTTCTCAAGAGAGGCCTGCATCTCGCCGAACCTAGCCATGGTTTCAAGGGTTTCGGGGCTTCCGCCGCCAACCTCTGTTGCGTCGACTAGGAGGTAGAGGTTTATTAGCGCAAACCATGAGCTTATCCTTTTCCTCAACGTTTCATACACGACCCTGAATGGTTGACCCCAGCGGAGCTGCCTGGCAACTATCTTCAAGTGTTTGGAGAATTCTCCGTAGGATCTCGCTGAGAGCTGATCTATGCATGCTTCGGGCGATGCGCCGGTCTTCCTTGCTTCGGTCATGTCTCTGAGGAAGTTTGTTACCTCTCTGACTATGCTTCTCCCTCTTCGGCGGTTGTAGTAGCTGTGGGATAACGCCGCCGGGATCGTGCTGATTATTAGGGCTATGCCCATACCTAGGGATGGTTCGAAGCCTAATTCAAGGCCGAATATGCTTCTAAGAAATGTTAGGAAGCCTTTAAACTGGTCTGCGAATGGCAGCGCTAGGGCTAGCTCTGGAACAAGGTATATGAAGAACATTTCTAGGAGGAGGAATATCATTAGGGGCAGTGAGACCGCGAAGATCTTGTAGG
Organism: Candidatus Bathyarchaeia archaeon; assembly: GCA_038882715.1. Lineage (NCBI taxonomy): Archaea > Thermoproteati > Candidatus Bathyarchaeota > Bathyarchaeia (SeqCode) > Bathyarchaeia archaeon. The sequence continues at coordinate 42,183 of JAVZNR010000010.1, read as the reverse complement.
GCGCGGTCTCGTAGATCGGCTCCTGGAAGCTGGATAGGTCTGAGAGGTATATGAAGAGGATTGAGAGGACGGGGACGATTATGTATGCGTATAGGAGGAAGTTTTCAGCCGTGAAGCCTCCCTGCCAGTATCCTTGGAAGGCTATGGATGTTAGGTAGACGATGCTTATGCCTAGGGTTGAGAGGATCATTATGGCTACATATGATTCTAGGAGCAGCGCCGCCCGCTCGCCGAAAGCCCTTATTTTTGTGGCTAGGTCTCTGAACATGGTTTCTGTCCGCGTCAAGAGGTAGTGGACGACGTCTCCGCCTGTTCTCAGGGTGTGGACGTATCCCATAAGGAATTCTTTATATTCTTTTGAGGGGACTTTTTCAGCGGATTTCTCTATGGCTGCTACTGGATCCATGCCTTTCAAGTGTACGTCGACCTCCATGAGCCTCGCTGTTTTAGATGTGTGTGGGAGGAGCTCGCAGTTTTTAAGCCTCTTTAGGCTTGAGTATGGTGATAGCCCGCCTGTCGCCATGACGCTTATGTATGCTGCCATGAATGGTGCTTCCATGTCGAGTTTTGAGGCTCTGTCTTGGGCTTTTATGCTTGGCAGCGTGTAGCCGATTAGGAGGACTATGATTGGCGCCATGAGGATTGGGAGGAAGCCTGTTAGCCACGCTATTATGGCTGAGACTGCTGCGGAGACTATTATGAAGAAGCCTACCACTGAGAGGTATGCTTCGGGATATATTTTTATTCCGGCGGCTTCTAGGCTATCTCTTAGCTTGGATGGTCTCCCAGCGTAGAGTATCGTCATTAGCGCCTTTGAGAGCCAGCTGAAGCCTTGGTAGGCTAGGCCTGTGAATGAAGCCATCTCTTTTTTAGCCTCCGATCCTTCTTTGTAGGGCTATGACTGGGAATGGGTTTAGCAGGTAGTATCTCATTATTTCTCTCTTAACCTCGTTGTTGTTTCTTACTCCGCGGGCCAGCAGGTCGTGGAAGAATAGGGCTCTTCTGGAGAGCTCCTCTAGGACGCTTTCCACGCTGACGCCGTATTTTATGGCTATTCTTCTCAGCATCTCGCTCTTTTTAAAGTTTGAGTTGAAGCTGTCGTTTAGGGGGTTCCATGACGCTATCCGCTCATACTTCCCATAATCAATAACCTCGCAGACTTCTCTAATCCTTCTACCGAAGGTTAACCCCATTCTGGGTCTGGGCAGCTGGACGCGCTCCTGTAGTATCGCGACGTTTATGAGCGGTATGTAGCTTTCAGCCACGTTCATTGGGGGGCTTGTCAGCCTTTTCACAGCGTGCTCGATGCTCTCGGCGTGGAGGGTTGTTAATCCGCCGTGCCCTGTAGCCATGGCTTGGAAGAGCACGAAGGCTTCCTCGCCTCTGACTTCGCCTACAACTATGTAGTCTGGTCTATATCGCAGCGAGACTTTAACTAGGTCGAACAGCGATATTTCGCCTATCTTAGCCATGCCTAGGCCGTAGCTTGCCCTGCTTACGAGTTGAACCCAGTTTTCATGCGGCAGCAGTAGTTCGGGTATTTCTTCGACTGTGACTATTTTCATGGATGGTTTTACGAGGCTTGCTAGGGCGTTTAGTGTGCTTGTTTTCCCGGCGCCTGTTCCGCCTATGACGGCTATGGTCATTCTGTTTTCTATCATGAGCCAGAAGTATGCTGCTAGCATCTCGTCTACTGTTCCGAGCTCTATTAGGTCGACTATTGAGAATGGTTCTTCCCTGAATCTTCTTATGCAGAATGTGCTTCCCTTCGGTGAGACCTCGAATCTGAATGTTGCTGCGACTCTGTCTTTGCTTGGGAGCATGGCGTCGAGTATTGGGAATGCTGTTGAAATATGTTTCTGCGCTATGTGTGTGAGCTTTACGAGTAGGTTGTCTAGGGTTCTCTCATCGACTATTTTTAGGTTTGTCGGCATGCTTTCGTGTCTTCTGTGCCAGACGTATACTGGTAGGTTTACGCCGTTGACTGATATGTCCTCTATCATTCTGTCGCTCATGAGCACATGTAATGGCCCGAAGCCTATGAGGTCTCTATGCAGATAGTATAGTATTCTTTGCCATGACTCCTCGCCTAAGCGCTTGACGCGTTTAGTTAAGCCGTATTTTTTTGCTAGTCTCTCGGCTTCGCTCTCAATATATGTGCTAGGATTAATGTTCTCGTTTTCCGGAGGCTCAATCTCGATGCTCATGATGTCGATCAGCTTATCTAGGATTGGGCGCTCCTCAGGTGTTAGCTCAACCTCCTCAACGAAGTATGCTTTTCCACCGCCCAGCTCCGGAAGTCTCGCTATCGTAACCTTCGAGAAAGGCGGATGAATCGCGTAGGAGTCTAGGATCTCCGCGTTCTCCGGGAGCTTTGAGAAGACGGCGACCGGCGGTGGTGGAGCAACCTTCTTACCTATGGAGAACGAGAATAAAGAGCGTAAACTACTCTTCTTTTTCCCCTCCACACCAGCATTAACGTTAGATTTATCCGCATTATTCTCTTTATTTTCTTTTTTCTCAGCCAAAACTTGAACCCTCAACAAAAACTTTCATACGTATTTTAACAAAAATTTAGGGGGAAGGAAGAGCATATAACTTTAGCGTTAATTGTTGACTAAGGCCTAAGGCAAGACTACTGTCTTAGGATACTGATTACCAGCAGCCGATTGAACCATTATCTCAACAGTCTGCCCAGATGAATAAGTGTTTGGAAGACCCACATACAATAATACTGTTTGTCCAGCCTTCACAGGTATATTTAAAGATGAATTTGAAAGAGCTTCGTACGCCGTATCGGTAACATTTACACATGCTTGTCCATCCAGTTTTCCGTTGAGTAATATCATCTGTATTGTCGCGTCAGAAGACCCAGTATTCTTAATCTGTAATGTGACATTAAAAGCGACACTGAAAGAATCAACAGTTTCTGTTGTTTTTTCTGCGTATGCTACTACGAATTCTAGTTTTTCGTATCTTGTGAATGTTGTTGCTAGTCCTAGCATCCAGTATGCTACTGCTATGCTCATGACTATGGCTACTGCGACTATAATGATTGTCGCAATAACAGGGCTGACTGCCTTAGCGCTCTTCCTAAAAGACCTACTCAACCTTACTTTCACCTCATACTACAGATAATACATCTGTTATAATTTAGAGCACTTAAATCTTATAAGATTTATAGTCTAGATTTTTAGACTATAGTTTCCTCCCATGAAGCGCCGCCGAAAAACATCGACTACGATGGAGCCGGCGCAGCCCCCCCCTCCCCCTTCTCCGTCTCTCTTCTAGCGGCCTCAGCAGCCTCCAATATCATGGCTTTAGCCTTAGATAAAACCTCGGATGAACTCTTACCATCAATAATCTTAACGCCATAAACATCGGCAAGCTCCCTACCGCCCCCATCAACGCCGCCGAGCACCACCATAAACTTATGCCTCGCACCAACATCAGCAGCCTTAGCCCAAAACGCAAGAACACTAACAGCGGTCACAGCACTATCAAACGTATGCGTGGAGCCAACGGCAACAGGAGGCTCACCGCCACCCCTACTCTCAGCGCTACCCCATATCGCAAAAGAGAACTCGTGGCTGATGCCAGTCTCCCCACGAACCTCGGCAGGAGACTCCACAACGAAACCCGCATCCCTCAGCGGCTTAAAGACAGCCTCGAGATCAAATGTTAAACGCTCAAGCAGAAAACTCTTCTCAGGGTTAAGCCTAAAAGCCCTAACAACCTGAACAGAAATATCGCCTTCACCGAAACTATGCCCACTGCTACACAGGTACTCAACCTTCGGATCTGAGAAAACGCTCCTACAGCCAAGACACCTATAAAGGAAGCTAAACGTCCTATAGTCTACCCCTAAAGATTTAAGCGGCTTACCACAGCGCGGGCATATAAGCCCCCCCTCACCCTTAAACCTCTCCTCAAAATCAATATGCCCACACGACAAATGCTCAATCATAGCGCCCCTAACAAGCCTAGACGAGCCGCATGAGGGACAATGCATCTTAACCATAAGCCTATGGGATCGGCAGACGGGACAAACTGCAACATTATCCACTATTTCAGAACTCAAAAGACCGGTCTCACTTAACGCCAGAAGAGCCTCATTAGCTTCCTCAAAAAGGCCGAAGAAGCCCTTGAGAGCCGGATACTCAACCCCAACACCGAAGTTTACAGCCGGCTCTATGCTGCTAAACTCTCCATCCCTCAAAGCCCTAAGCATCCTCTGAATCTTTTCACTCCTTAAAGCATTAGGCACAGCATTAGACAACACGGATAACCTCTAGCCTTTAAATAGCAAAGTAAAAATATTTTACAACATATTATTAAGCATTACCTACATTTTTGTTGATTCACCCAGATGAAAAAATTAAACATATAAATTTAGGTTTCACCACAAATCTCCTTTGGGTGCGAACACTTGACTAAGGCCCTCTACCTAGAGGATAGCTACCTTAAGGAATGCGATGCAACGGTGGTTAAGGTCGCCGACGGCAAATACATTATTTTAGACCAAACAGTCTTCTATCCCAGAGGCGGAGGACAACCCCACGACACAGGAAAAATAATACGTGGAGACGAAAACTTCAACGTCATCTACGTCACAAAGATAGGCGACGAGATCTCACATGAAGTTGACAGAGAGGGCTTAAAAGCCGGCGACAAAGTCCACTGCATCATCAATTGGGATAGGCGATACAGGCTTATGCGCAGCCACACAGCCTCCCACGTCTTCGCATCACTGGTCTGCAACGAGACAGGCGCCCTCGTAACCGGAAACCAGATTGAAGAGGATAAGGTTCGCTTCGACTTCAGCCTAGAGCGCCTAGATAAAGACATCATCATAAAGTGCGTGGAGAAAGCCAACGAGCTATTCAGAAAAGACATAGAGGTTAAATGGTACGAGCTGCCCAGAGAAGAAGCCCTAAAAATACCCGGAGTAGTTAAGATGGCTGAAGCCTTCCCGCCAAACATACCCAAGCTGCGCATTGTTGAGGTTGTCGGCGTAGATAGGCAGGCGGACGGCGGAACCCACGTCAGAAACCTAAGAGAGGTCGGCCAGATAAAGCTGCTGAAATTTGAGAGCAAGGGCAGGCTGAACAAGCGCGTCTACTTCACCCTAGAACCCTAAAGCGAAAGCAAACAGCGTTTCCGCGCGCTTAACCATCCCCTAGGAGACAAACGGCGATGAAGGAACTTATAGACGCTTGCCTAGGGCGTTCGCCCCTAGACTTATTAATCTCCGGCCAAATCGTTAACGTCTACAGCGGAGACATCTCCGACGGCTACATCGGCGTAAAGAGCGGCTTAATAGTGTACGTTGGCGTCAAACCCAAACCCGCAAAAGAGCGGCTTGATTTCCCATCTAAATATGTTCTGCCAGCCTACATCGATGGACACGTCCACATAGAGAGCTCGCTCATGACCCCTAGAATATTTGCTAGAGCAGTTGTACCCCACGGCACATGCTGCGTTGTCGCTGATCCACATGAAATAGCCAATGTTCTAGGTTTAGATGGCGTAAAATTCATGCTCGAAGACTCCGAGAAAACGCCTCTAAAATTCTACTTTATGATACCGTCATCAGTCCCATCAACGGACTTCGAAACATCGGGAGCAGAGATAGGCGTAGAGGAAGTAAAGGTGCTTAAGAGTTTTAGACGCATCCTAGGTTTAGGTGAAGTCATGAACTACATGGGCGTAGTGAAGGGGGATAGAAGTATCCTAGATAAGATAGAGGCTTGTAGAAACATGATTATTGATGGGCATGCGCCTGGCCTGAGGGGAGAAGTCCTTTGCGCCTACACTCTCGCCGGAATCATGTCAGATCACGAAGCCCTAAGCCTAGAAGAAGCCAGAGAGAAGCTCTCGCTTGGAATGTGGATCATGATACGTGAAGGCTCAACGGCAAAAGCCCTATCAAGGCTCGCTGGAATAGTTTCTAAACGCTGCCCCGAAAGAGCCATGCTTGTAACAGATGATAGGCATGCAGGCGACATAGTCCGCGAGGGGCACGTAGACCACTGCTTAAGGAGGGCTGTTGAGGAGGGCATAGACCCCGTGGACGCTGTCAGAATGGTTACGCTTAAGCCCGCAGAATACTTTAGGCTAAAGCATCTAGGAGCCCTCTCACCCGGAAAATCCGCCGACATCGTCATCGTGAATAATTTAAGGGACTTTATGGCTGAAACCGTCCTAATAGACGGTGTGGTCGTGGCTAGAGGAGGCGCATACCTATACGTTGAGGAGGAGAAGCCTAAGAGAATCGCTCTAGGCTCAGTGAACATTGGGGAAATAAGCGTTGAAGACCTAAAGATTAGGCATCCGAGAATTAAACATGGGAGAGCGGTTGCCAGAGCCATAGGCTTGATTGAAAACCAAATATACACGGAGGAGACTCACTGCGAAGTGAATGTTGTTGAGGGCGAGGTTAAACCCGATCCAGATAGCGATATGCTGGAGATCTGTGTAGTTGAGAGGCACAGGGGCTCAGGGAGGATTGGGAAAGGGTTTGTGATAGGCTTCGGCCTTAGGAGCGGAGCCATGGCGTCAACGGTCGCCCACGACTCGCACAACATCGTCGCTGTTGGAGCAGACGTCCGAGACATCCATAGGGCTATTTTAAGGCTTAAAGAGATTAACGGAGGCTTAGTAGTAGTTAAGGATGGAAAAGTTGTCACTGAGCTTCCGCTCACAGTAGCGGGGTTGATGGCTGCCTTAGAAGCCGAAGAGATATCCCAGAGGACTGAAGCCCTAGAGGAAGCCGCCTCGAACATGGGCTGTAGAATTAAAAGCCCCTTCACCGCTCTATCCTTTCTCTCGCTACCCGTTGTCCCGAAACTTAAGATAACGGATTACGGGCTTATTGACGCAGAGAACCTTAAGGTCGTAGACCTCTTTATCGGCTAGCCTGAGAATACCTTTAATATCTGTGTTCACATAATATGGCTAGGGCTGGAGGACGGAACTAGTTTTGCGCCTACACATACATAAGAAAGCCTTCCGAGCGCTCGGCGTATCAGAGAGCTTCATTAGAGAGTTAAGCGACAAATCCATCCTCGCCGGCGTAGTCTCAAGAAGCGACGGGATAATAGACGGCTTCACCTTCTCAAGGGCCACTTTAGGCGGAATGGATGCAACCGAGAAGATTATAGGTATGTATAGGGCTCTGGAGAGAGACGATATTAACGTTTTAATGCTTAACGGCTGCGTGATAAGCTGGTACAACGTAGTTGACTTACAGAGGGTTTACGAGGAAACCGCTAAACCGCTTATATGCGTAACATACGAGGAGTCCGAGGGCTTAGACAAATACTTTCTAGAACTGTTTCCAGAGGACTGCGAGAAACGCATAGAAATCTACCATAGGAATGGTCCAAGAACCCTAGTGAAGCTCCATACCGGGCATGAAGTGTACATTAGGTTTTACGGAATGAGGTTAGAGGAGGCGAAGGGTATACTCAATAAGTTTACGCTGCACGGCGCAATACCGGAGCCGCTTAGAGTGGCGAGGCTATTGGCTAGAGGAATAATGAAAACACTCTACACTAACTAGATTGAAGAGTCGATGAGAAATGACATTGTGGAGAGCTACGTAATTAGATGCAGCGACGGCAAAATCGCAATTAAGATTCGTCTAGAAAAAATAGCCAGCTTGCTTCCAATTATTGAGGCATTTTTGATAAACTTTGATGATTACGCCATGCTATACGAGCCTACCCTTTTCCCCTCTCTCTTCTCCCTCTAGGCTAACCTAGGCCGATTACCGTATCGATGCTTAAACTAACTTGATTCTTTTACCAACTCCTCGCTCCGAGGCTCTTTTATAAACCATGTTTGCTGTAACAGCGTCCTGTATCGCCAGCCCGGTTGAGACAAAAACCGTTATTTCGCTCTCGCTTATTCTTCCGGGCTTTAACCCAGCAACTATTTCTCCAATCTCAGCCCAAACGTCGCCCTTAGAGATTGTCCCCATGCTTAAGGGGACATTTATTTCCCCGCTATGCGATGCTTGCTCCCAGTCGTCGACGACTATTTTAGCCCTCTTAAGTATCAATGGGTCTAGCTCCTCCTTGCCGGGCGCATCTGCACCTATGCAGTTGAAGTGCGCTCCAGGCTGAACCCACTCATCCATGACGAGTGGAGCCCTAGAAGGCGTCGTAGTCACGATTATATCGGCTCCCCTAACAGCGTCCTCAATACTTTTAGCTGCCACAACCCTACATAAATGCCCGTAGTTAGCTGTAGCCTCCTCTCTAAACCTTGTCTTCGTCTCCTCGCTTCTGCTCCAAACCCTAACCTCATCAAAGGAGCCAAAAACCTCTAGGAGAGCTGCCAGCTGCGTCTTGGCCTGAACCCCGGCGCCAACCAGCCCGACAACTCTCGAATTCCTTCTTGCGAGATATTTTGCAGCTATGCCTCCAGCCGCCCCTGTGCGCATATTGGTTATGGTTGTTCCGCTCATGATCGCTAATGGGAAGCCGCTTCTAGGATCCACGAGGATTATTACGGCCATAACCGTTGGCAGACCATGCCTCTTCTTATTTTCCGGATGGACGTTCACGACCTTAACAGCGGCTATATTCATCTCCTCTAGGTAAGAGGGCATCGCTCTTAGATCACCATTATATTTGCTGAAAAACAGGTATATTTTCGGCGGCATCTGAACCCTGCCAAGACCCTTCTCTCTAAAAGCTAGCTCAACAGCGTCCATAACATCCCTCATCAAGATAAGCCCTTTAACCTCGTCATCACTCAATAGAAGGGTTTCCAAAACACCACCCGCATCTAAAGCCTCATCAAACCAAAAATAATCATCACGATAAAAAAAATAACATTTTTGGAAAATTCAGCGAATCCAGCGGAGGCTGAGGCTGGCGGCTATCCGACTATTCTCACCCGCGTTCCCAAGGCTTGGCCCGGCAGCCCCCTCCTAAACCTAGCCCTCACAAGACCCTTATTTCCATGAGGAGCCACAATGACGCCGACAATAGTATTCTTCTTTCCGTCGGTCCAAGCAACCTTCCGACCGATTAGTTGGTTAGTCTCGCTACGCGACTTAACATTCGGAAACTGTAGTATGCATTCGCGCGGATACTGCTCTCTAGGCCCCAACCTGTAATTAACGACGATGCCAAACAGCTCAGACGCCAAGGCTAATCAGCCTCCGTACACAGCGCTTAACGCTAAAGTAGTAATAATGCTTGAAAAACATAAATTTACCCTTTACTCTGAGCAATTTACAACCGCATGATTTGCCAGCTCATATTATGGGGCACTTAAGCCAGATAATTTGGTGCAGATTAAAGAGTAAAACTGAATAAAATATTTAAGATAAAGAAGCAGTGAACTTTTTATTGTAAGTATGAGGGAGACGTATATTATGTCAAGAAAGTATCTTGTTTTTGCTGTGGCATTGTTAATTGGTGTTGCCTTGATGTCTAATGTTGCAAGTGCATGGTCCTCTGATTCAGATTGGATTTATATTGATTGGGATAAGAATGAGAATGGATCGCAAGATGATTGGAGAGATGTGGAGGAAGCGTACTATTATTACGATGAAGACTACTTGTACTTGAGACTAAAATGTTATGGAGTGCCGGGGCTCTGAGTGGAAGGTTGACACGAAGGTGAGTGATGCTCGTTATAAGTGGTTCATTAACACCACAATGCCGCTCTACATGAGTGGAGGAAATATTATTGGCGCAAGCTATCTGCTGTTTGTAGAAGATACAGATGATGATGGAATTGGTGAAATCTATCTATTAGAGGATATTGAGGGTGATGGAAAATTTGATGAGTATGGCCCCGGGCAACAATATGACTACAGGAACTATAAGGTAACCGATCCAACGATTGCGGACTTCAGAATAAGTGGCAATTACACAGATATGATGGTGAATTGGGCTTCTCTAGGTAATCCACGTTCTTATGGGTTGATGTGGGCAACTGACCAAGAGAACCCCAATCTAAATCAGGCCCCAACAACAGACCATCCAGACGAAGAGAGGGGGATAGTAGTCCACGACGTAGTTGCCGTAAGCCAACAGGCCAATGCAACCGAAGTAGAGCAAGGTGAAACAGTAAAAGTGTCTGTTGAGGTGAGGAATAGTGGGACTTGCAGTGAGTCCTTTGATGTAACAGTCTACTTTGGGCCGAAAGTGACTTGCGCTAAAAGAGTGGAGAATTTGGCTGCTGGAGCAACAACCGTTGTGGAGTTTGATTGCCCCACCGCTGGCGTTGAGCCCGGAACTTATATAATAAGAGCGTTTGCGGATTCTGCTGGCGAGATAGCGGAGATAAATGAGGAGAACAATTGGTGTACGGCTCAGGCTACTGTAACCGTGAAAGTTCATGATGTCGCCGCAATAAGTCAGACCACGAATGTAACCACCGTAGAGCAGGGTGGATTGGTTAGGATCGATGTTGTAGTCAAAAACTTTGGCAACTATACCGAGACATTCAACGTAACAGTATACTACGATAATACTCCAATAGATACAAAAACCGTCAACAGCTTAGATCCAGGCAGCGAAACAACAGTAAGCTTTGACTGGAACACTGCTGGAGTATCTCCTGAAACATACTTTATAAAAGCCTTCGCGGACTCATCTAGAAGGATAAGCGAATTTAATGAGAAGAATAATAACTGCACTGCCACCACCATCGTTACGGTGGCTCCGGCTCAGGCTCCAAGCATATCTGTTGAGAAAGCCCTTGTTAGAGTGGTTGATGGACCAGATCCAGCCATAGTAGGCCATAGCACCACATATGAGATAAAGATCCTCGTAGTAAACATAAACACCGGAAACGTCGAACTGGTGAATATTAATGTGACAGACTACATCTATGAAGGAGTGACATACGTAAGTCTCGAGACCCCAAGCAAAGGAGACGCCGAATATAGAACCGTCGATGGGAGACCGGTAATAGTTTGGAACATAACAAACCTTGACTCACCTGAAAACGCTACACTGACATTTAGCGTTACATTAACACCCAATGAACCTGGAATCTTTATACTTAATCTTGGTCAGAACCTTACAGCCGTCGGCAGAACCAAGGAGTATACAACTGTATCAGATACTGCCGATCTTAATGTTACGGTTTATGCGTATACTAGAGATGTTGAGGCTATCAGCCAGACCCCAGCGAAGTATACCGTGATTCAGGGGGAGACCATTGGAATAGACGTGGTTGTAAAGAATAGCGGAAACTATTATGCTGAAACATTCAATGTAACGCTCTTCTATAGCCCAGACCAAACAACATGGATGAAAATAGAGCCAGTACACACAATCAGAGTCTACAGCCTTGGAGAAAATGAAGGAACCACCATAAGGTTTGCGTGGAACACGAGTGGAGTTCCGCCGGGAACCTATTATATTCGCGCCATGGCCGATTCCGGCAGGGAATTGCCTGAAACCTATGAAGAAAACAACAACTGCACAGCAGCGACTACAATAGAGGTTCAGGTTCACGACATTGTGGCTGTACGCCAAAGCACCGATGTGACTAGCGTAATAAGAGGGGGGATAGTGAAAATTACAGCAGTTATAAGAAACGATGGAAGCAAAACCGAGACATTCACAGTAAGATGCTACTATGGAACACCGCTCACACCACCCATACAAATAGGCTCCGACCAAACAATGACCTTGGAACCAGGAGAGGAAGCGACACCAGAGTTTATTTGGGACACCAGCGACGTGGATCCCGGAACATACTGGATTGAGGTTCGAGCATTACCCGTAAATGACGAGATAGATACCAATGATAACACATGCACCACCGAAACACCAGTAACAGTAGTAGAGAAGATTCCGGTAGGCGGCGAAATAATCGTTAGCTCAAGTTTTAACGCTCCGGAAACAACAATAATAACCGAACCCATCATCGTCATTATTCTCGCCGCAACAATCTTAGCTTCAACAAAACTGCTATTGAAAACAAAGAGACACTAAATATTCCTTCCTCTCCTTTTTCCTTTTTTATCTCTGCTTAACTTAGAGAGCCGCCACAAAAAACCTTACACAATGTCACCTAGCTTTTGCCATAATACTCTGTCAGCGGCTGCTGCTCCTGCCTACTAGCCGCTTGGGTCAGCTTCCGCCACTCTTCCTGCGTTAGTGTTCCGCCAACCTGCTCCTTTATCTTCTTCGCTATCTTTGGACCTATGTACGGCAGCGACATAAGATTCTCTACAGATGCCTTTCTAAGATCTTCGATTGTTCTCAACCCAGCATTGTAAAGTATGCGCGCCCTAACCCGGCCTACGCCCTCAAGCCTAACCAGCGGAAGCAGCTCGGCTCTCACGCCATGCTCAACGCGCTCCATCAGCTCAGCCAGCTTAGAGAGTAGATCCCTATGGCCGAGCAGCTTCGCCAGCTCATATGATGCGTAGAGGAGCCATTTAGCGGTCTCGGTTAAATGGTAGAGGTCTCCGGGCTCAACCCCGAAAAACTCAATTATCTGATCCTCGCTGTACTCCTCTATCCAAGCATTTAAGACTAGGGCTGTTTTAACCTCGCCCAGAAACTCCTCGAACTCTATTCGATCAGCCCACTCGTCCGGAACATCGAACATGAATTCATCCCTATGCTCCTCAACGAAGAGCGCGATCTTATCGATCTCGCTAGAAGCCGGCCTAAGCCTGGGAGCCATATCAGGCGTACGCGATACCATGTGGAGGAAGCTAATGTCCGCTAGCTTCGGCGCCCTCCCCTTAAGCGCGTCGCGGATTATTATGGCTGAAACCGGGTCAATATATAGCTGCGAGACCCTTGCGCCGAACTCGGTTGCGCGGATGAAGCCGCCCTCATACTTTATCATGCCCTCATCGTAAAGGAACCTTAAGATCCTGTTTATTGTGCCCTTAATGGCGCCGATATCATATTGGTAGGCGTAAAGCGTCTTAGAGAAGAAGTCGTATACGCCCTGCTCCGAGTAGGCGAACTCGGACGCTATCGTAGCCAAAACATGGCTCCTTAAAACCCGTTCGACGCCGAGCTTAGACCATATCCGCTCAGGCTTAGCTAAAACAAAGCTCTCCATTAGATAGTCGCGCTCCTCCTCGGTTCTCGCCACAAGAACCGCCTCGCCAACATCATCGTATTTAGGTCTGCCAGCGCGCCCAACCATCTGCTTATACTCTAGGACGGATATGGGGTAGTAGCCGTAGCCCGGCTCATAGCGCCTATAATCGCTTATAATCACCATTCTGGCCGGAAGATTAACGCCGAAAGCCAATGTTGGAGTAGCCGTCAAAACCTTAATCTTCCCATCGCGAAAAGAATCCTCGATGATTTTCCGGTGTATCCCCGATAGGCCAGCGTGATGGAACGCAACCCCGTTTCTAACGAGCTCGGCTAGAAGATCGCTTAGCCTAGTCCTCTCGCCGGACGACAGGATCTCCTCAGCTATATTGTCCAGCGAGCGCTTAAGCGACTTAGAGAGCAAGGCGCCCACTTCAGGGGCAGCCTTCCTAGAGAGGTTTACAGCGTTCTTCCTCGAAGACGCAAATATAAGGGCCTGTCCACCCTGCTTGACGGCGTGCAGCGCAAGATTTATCGATAGATCTTTAACCAAGCGGTTTACTTTAATCGAGCCCCCATCCCTAAACTGTATCTCATCGTCTAGGAGAACCCCCTCGCGGAGCTTAACCGGCCTCCATTCAGTCGTTATCGCCTTGGCGCCAAGCCACTCCGCTATCTCATCGTAGTTTTTGACGGTTGCGCTTAAAGCCAGCACCTGTATGTTCGGGTTGAGCTGCATAAGCCTAGCTAAGACAACCTCAAGCGTCGGCCCTCTTTCAACATCGTTAAGCAGGTGAACCTCATCCGCAACCACAAGGGATATTTCGCTTATCCATGGAGCCCTATGCCTTAAAAGCGAATCGCACTTCTCGTTCGTTGTCACAATGATATCGAATCTTCCAAGCCAAGGGTCGCTGCTATCAAAGTCCCCTGTGCTTATGCCTACGCTCACATGTCCACCGTCGGGCTTACGGATAACGCTATACTTCTTAAACTCCTCATACTTTTCGTTCGCCAAAGCCTTCAACGGCGCCAAATACAGAACTTTACCATTATTCTCCAGCACATGTTTAAGCGCGCATAGTTCAGCAACCAAAGTTTTGCCTGAGGCCGTTGGGCTGGCTAGGAGGAGGTTTCGTCCCTCAAGGGCTCCAGCCTTTATGGCGTCGGCCTGGGGTGGGAAAAGCTCCCTTATACCTTCCTCCGCAAGAACCCTCTTCACTTCAGGATGAATATTTAGATCTTCAACCAGCAAGGCTGAAACCTTTACCGCTAAGTCTTCTTTAAGTATCCTGCCCTAGGCTCATATAATGTTCCTTCACGTATCATCTGCTGTATTAGCTTTTCCGCTTCGCTTCTAGCTATACCGTACTCGCTGCTCAGCCTCTCAAGGAGATCAGCCCTATTAACCATGCCGGACTCCTTCTCCATGTCAACGATTGTGCTGAGTATAACGCGCAGCTTATCCTGAACGCTTCTAGGCTTACCAACCATAATAATGTCTATATCAAACTTTTTCGAGGAAACATCTATGCCAACCTCCTCAAGCGACCTCCTCATAATATTTATGGCGGCCTCAGCATCCTCAGGCAAAACAACGTTTCTAAGCGCCGCGCGGGCCCTAGCCTCAGCGATCCTAACTAGCGCTTCGAGCTGGCGGGCTGTTATGGCTATCGGTGAACCTTCACCCTCGCTCGCCGAACGCATCTCCAAATAAAACTCTTTGAGACGCTCCATGGCTTCAGGAGTTAAAATCGGCCTAACATTATTTCTCGCATACGCAACATATTTTCTAAGCAGCTCCGGTGGGATAGGCGGCTCAACTGGAGGCGCCTCCTTAACATGCAGTTTAAGCATATGTTCGCTCATCCTTGAATCGAAATCCTTGTCCGGAACATCCCTTAAGACAAATATTAGGTCGAACCTCGACAGGATAGTTACGGGCAAAGAGATATTTTCCGCAACAGTCCTATATGGGTCGTATCTCCCAAGGGCCGGGTTGGCCGCCGCCAAGATGGCTGTCCGAGCATTCAGCGTGGCAACTATGCCGCCCTTAGCCACTGAAACCGTCTGCTGCTCCATAGCCTCATGTATGGCAACCCTATCCTCATTCCTCATCTTATCGATCTCATCTATGCAGGCGACGCCCTTATCGGCTAAAACAAGGGCTCCGGCCTCAAGGGTCATGCCGCCCGTTGGAGACGGTAAAACAGCCGCCGTCAAGCCCGCAGCAGTCGTACCCCTACCGCTGGTGTATAGACCTCTAGGCGCAATCCTCTGAACGTACCGCAGTAGCTGCGATTTCGCTGTTCCGGGATCGCCTACGAGGAGCACATGTATGTCGCCTCTAACGTTTATGTCCGGCAGGTGTTTGGGTACCCCGCCGAACAGGAGGTACATTATCGCCTCCTTAATATGCTCATAGCCGTATATTGATGGGGCCACAGACCGAATTATTTTCTCGTGAATCTTCGGATCCTTAGCAAGCCTGATTATCTGCTCCTCCTCTTCAGGACTTATAAGTAGGGATTCGGGTTCTCTTCCCGCAGCGTCAATATAGTTCGCGTCAAGGTAAAGCGTGAAAGCCCTGCTCTTACCGGTTCTGGGATAGGAAGTGGCCTCGGCGCTAACTATTCCGACAACGTAGACCCTGTCTCCCGGCCTAGCTGTGTCAACTATATCTTTGCCGATAACCCTAATGTCTAGGGAGCGGGGAGTCTGGCCCGGAGGAATATCCTCGGGGTACTCTTGAATCCTCAGCTCCTGGTAATCAATAAACTTAGACTTTTCGGGAATAAACTCGAATGGTCCGCCTTTACCGCAGGCCCTATTACTGCACTTGATTGGAAGCGTTAGGAAGGCGCCGCTCTGCGGGACATAAACCTCTGTATCACATCTCTTACATCTGAAAGCAGCCATGGTGACTATTGGCCTAACCGTTGACGCGCGCATTATTATGCCTTCAACCATAACGAGCCTGCCAATATGCTCGGATCCAAGCCTACGCAGCGGCGTTATGTGTGGTAGCCCGCGCACCCTAACCGTTATGCCGGTCTCTTTAATCCTCTCAGCGTATTCGGGAACCTCTATCTGCAGCTGGCCGAGAGCCGCGCTATTAGCGTAGCTAAGGTATTCCTGAGGCTTCTCAAGTATGCCGTCTGCGAGGCGTGGATCGACAACGAGGAGGTCTTCGAAGTCTAGGGTTAGCGATGTGGAGGCGCTGAGAGCCATTTGGGCGACTCTCTGGCGATACTTAGCGGTCTTAAACAATGAGCCGAATTTTTCAAGCGGATTCTCAACCACGAGCTCCGTCATGAGCGTACACCCCCATGTGAGGTGCTATATTATCTTCGACACCCATTCGTTAACGATCTGGCGTATGCTATCGAAAAGGCTCTTCTCCTCAAGGGTAAGGTTTTTAGGGGTCTGCCCCTCCTGCGTTGAAATAGAAGCTAATGATACGATTTTCCTGAGCCTGCAGTTAACTATGTCCTGCGCCAGGTTTTGAACATACTCATATTCTCTCATTTTCTCAGGGCTTGTCCTTGAAGCGGCCTTAAGATCATTAATTAAGCGTCTGAGCCTAGGATAAAAGTCTTCTGGAAGCGTTGCCAGCTGCCCAACAGACTGTATGCGTTCAGTCCACTGAATCTTATAAAGCTTAGCGGCATCCAACTCGCCTTCCCTAACTCTAACTACGCCATCCCTCTCAAGCTCTTTGGCAACCCAGAGCCTAACCTCGTATTCCTGCCCCTCCTCAAACGGTCCAACTGAAAAACCCACAAGGTCAATTTTAGGCGAACTCTTGACGGCGACAACCGTAACTAGGCTATTCTCAAACATGAAGTCTGAGTAATCGATACTGGAGCCAATATTTACCTCACCGGACAACACTTATACCTCTTAAGATAACCAACAGAATTAATCTCACCGGGATATAAAAAGATGATATACATTTTCCTTTAACTTTTCCTCAGAATCAGAAGAAGGATTCTAAAAGGAAAATTTAAAACCTAAGAGACTAGCAAAGTTTAAATCAATTACCCCGTATATCCTTTTTGAGGGTTCATGAGGGTTAAAGTTATTTACCTAGGTGTCGCCAGACACAAGGTTGGTAAGGGCGAGGAAGAGTATGACCTATCTGAGGGCGCTTCGCTCAAGGATCTGCTCGCAGAGATAGCTGAATCCCATAAGGCAATCAAGGATTTGATCAGCGGTGTAGGCGAAAACCCCGTAGACCCAACCCTACTAATAACCTTAAACGGCTCCGCGGTGAACTTAGCGAACATTGGACGCATAAGCCTTAGGGATGGAGACACACTGGCGCTTATGACTGTGATCGGCGGCGGATAGATAGGAGAAAGAAGGGCGCCGACACCAAAG
Source organism: Candidatus Bathyarchaeia archaeon (assembly GCA_038882715.1). Classification (NCBI taxonomy): domain Archaea; kingdom Thermoproteati; phylum Candidatus Bathyarchaeota; class Bathyarchaeia (SeqCode); species Bathyarchaeia archaeon. Next base: position 24,757 of record JAVZNR010000010.1, on the reverse strand, counting down.
GGTCTAAGCGTTTTATTTTGGTGTTAAGAGAAAAATTCTTATAAATAACTGTTGCATTTTCTCTTTCACTAATAACATGGTGAAGTATATTTGCCGGAGTGGGGATACTCAGTAACCGTTTACAACCCGGATACGATGGTTAGGGCGAGCGGAAGAGAGCTTAGAATATCGCCTAAAGCTGCCAGAGAGATCTGCGCAGCGATAAAAGATATGATGCTCGATGAGGCAAAAGAATACTTAAGCCAAGTTATAGCGAAGAAGAAAGCTGTCCCGTATAGGCGCTACAAGAAGAAGCTTCCGCATAGAAGGGGGTTAAGCGGAGCTGGGAGATACCCGGTTAAGGCTGCCTCAAGGATACTTGAGGTTCTTGAGAACGCTGAGGCGAACGCCGAATACAAGGGGTTTGATGTGGAGAAACTTAAGATAATTCATGCGTCAGCGTATCCCGGCGCTAAAATAAGGAGATATATTCCGCGGGCATTCGGCAGAGCCACGCCGAAGTTTGAGACCCTATGCCATGTTGAAATAGTTCTTGAACAAGTGAAAGAGGGATAGGCATGTCTTATGTTAAGCATTTTATAAGCGAGTCTATTAGAAAAGCCGAAATAGACGAGTTCCTTTGGAAAGAGTTCGAGAGGGCGGGTTACGGCGGAGTCAATATAACTAAGACACCCCTCGGCACAAACGTGGTCATATACGCTGTGCGCCCAGGGCTTATAATAGGGCGCGGAGGCGAAACAATAAGGAATCTGGCTAAGATTTTGGAGGAGAAATTTAATCTTCCAAACCCGCAGATATCGGTTGCTGAAATAGAGGTTCCGGAGCTGAATCCTCATGTTATGGCATCTAGGATAGCTGCTGCCTTGAGGCGTGGAATCCACTTTAGGAGGGTTGGCTTCTGGGCGTTAAATCAGATAATGGGCGCCGGCGCTCTAGGCGCTGAGATAACTATAAGTGGCAAGCTTAGAACTGAGAGGGCTAGAGCCGAGAAGTTTAGGGATGGATATATACCTAAGAGCGGGGAGCCGGCGATGAAATATGTTAGAAGAGCCGTCACACATGTTTATTTGAAGCCCGGAATATTCGGGGTTCAGGTCACCATAGTTTCACCGGAAGCAAAATTCCCAGATGAAGTGGAGCTTATTGAGGAAACTGCCGCTGAAGGCGAAGCCGACGTAGCCAAGTCAGGGGGATAATTAAGATGGCGATTCTCAGAGTCAAAGAGATTAGGCGCATGACCCGTGAGGAGCGCGAAAGGAGGCTAAATGAGCTGCGCGCTGAGCTGGCTAGGTTGAGGACCATGGTTAAGGCTGGTGGGGCTATTGAAAAGCCGGCTAGAATTAGGGAGATTAAGCGGACAATAGCTCGCATATTAACTGTCAACAATGAGGAGGATAGAGGATCTAAATGAGGGATTTATCTCACATACTTCAAGACGAGTTTATTGGTTTGAATGTTAGAGTCGTTAAGAGCACAAATCCTTCTTATGTTGGTTTACGCGGCAAAGTGATTGATGAAACCAAAAACACGTTTAAAATCCTCTGCAAAAATAATGAGGAAAAGATTTTAATTAAGGAGAATTGCATCTTTCACTTTACCTTACCTGATAAGACTGTTATCGAGATTGATGGTAAAGTTTTAATTGGACGGCCTGAAGATAGGGTTAAGAAAATAGTTAGGAGACGTTGGTGATGTCGTACACTATTAAGCCTCCTGAGAAGACATGCGATGATGAAAACTGCCCATTCCACGGCTCGCTTAAGATTAGGGGTAGGATACTTGAGGGTGTTGTTGTCAGCGCCAAAATGGAGAAAACGGTTATAGTTAGACGAGACTACGTGTATTATGTGCCGAAATTTAAGCGCTATGAGCGGAGACAAAACCGGATACCGGCCCACAACCCTCCATGCATAAATGCGACGGAAAACGATGTTGTGAGAATAGCCGAATGCAGACCAATAAGCAAGACAGTCTCATTCGTTGTGGTGGAGAAAATAGGTCAGAAAGAGGTGACTTAGAATGGCGGCAAAAGCTAAAACCAGAGGCTTACAGGCTAAAGGTGTTGGAAAACCTAAAACTAGGATAAGTAAGGGGATAAATGCAGGCTCAATAATCAAGTGCACTGATAATTCTGGAGCCAAGGAGCTCAGGTTAGTTCAAGTCATCGGATATAAGGGAAGACATAGAAGAGCCCCGGCTGCCGCTGTAGGAGACATTGTGGTGGTTTCCGTTAGAAAGGGCACTCCGGACATGCGTAAAAAAATATTCCATGCCGTGATAGTTAGGCAAAGGAAGCCTTACAGGCGCCCAGAGGGAATATGGGTTCAGTTCGAGGATAACGCCGCGGTTATTATAACGCCTGAAGGTGAGATGCGTGGGTCGGAGATCCGCGGCCCGGTGGCTAGAGAGGCTGCGGAAAGGTGGCCGAGGATAGCTAGCGCGGCGAGCATAATAATATAGGGGGATTATTAATGAGGAGTAAAACGATTAAGCCGGGTAAGCAGAGGAAAAGGCTTTTTCAAGCGCCCAACCATATCCGTGGAAAAATCCTTTCGGCTCACCTATCAAGCGATCTCAGAGAAACGTATGGCACAAGGTCTCTTCCAATTAGGAAGGGGGACACTGTTAGAGTTCTTAGAGGGGACTATAAAGGGGTTGAGGGGAAAGTTGTGAGGGTTGATAGAAAAAAGTATCATATATTTATTGAGGGTATAACCCGTCAGAAAGCCGATGGAACAACCATCTTCGCTCCGATCCATCCATCTAACGTTGAGATTATACGCTTGAATCTAGACGATAAGTTTAGGAAAAGAATATTAGAGAGGAGAGGCTTTATTGAGGAAGCTAAAAAGCCTGAGGAAACGCCTGTAAGCGAGGTTAAAGGTGTGTAAAGATGGGTAAGATGGGTGGAAGCAGGCATCTTAAGCGGGAAGCAACCCCGGCATTCTGGCCCATACATAGGAAGAAGTATGTTTGGGCCGTTAAACCTAGCCCAGGCCCTCACCCTATTGAGCGCTGCATCCCTCTAGGAATAATTATTAGGGATCTTTTAGGTTTAGCTGAGACAATGAGGGAAGCGAAGAAGATTATTGCTCAGGGGAGAGTTCTAGTTGACGGAAAGGTTAGGTGTGATGAGCATTTTCCCGTTGGATTAATGGATGTTGTCTCGATCCCTGAGATTAAAGCTTATTATAGGGTTCTTCCGTCTAGAAAGGGTTTAATTCTTCATAAAATAGGTTTTGAAGAGGCGAGCTATAAGATCTGCAGGATTGAGGATAAGACAACCGTTGATGGCGGGCATATTCAACTTAATCTTCATGATGGAAGAAACATATTGATACGCAGTGAGGATCCGAGCAAGCCCGCTGGGAATGCTTATAGAACTCTTGATACATTGAGAATAGGGCTGCCCAACCAAGAGATCCTTGAGCATTTAAGGCTAGAAGAAGGCATGATGGGCATAATTATAGATGGGGAAAACATAGGGAAATACGGGGTTATTAAATCTATTGAGGAAATTAGGGGGCAAAAGAAGCGTAAAAGTCTCGTGACGATAGAGGATAATAAAGGAGGCGTTTACTCCACAGTTTTAGATTACTTGTTCGTCATAGGCGACAGAGAGGCAAAAATATCATTGCCAAGCGAAGAGGTGGAGGAAGAGGCGTATGCTAGCAGCTGAGCAGAACGAGAACTTTAAGGTTAAGTGGCAAGAGAACCCTATGCTTAAACCCAGAATTGAGAAGGTTGTTGTTAATTGCTGTGTTGGAAAGTCCGGTGAACCGCTGGAGAAAGCCATGAAGTTGCTTGAGGAATTAACCGGTCAGAAGCCATGTTTTAGGAGAGCTAAGAAGACCATTAGGGATTTCGGTATAAGGCGAAAGGAGCCAATAGCATGTCTAGTAACTCTGAGGGGGGAGAAAGCCGTGGAATTTCTGAAGAGAGTTTTGGAGGCTGTCGACAATAGGATTCCGGTAAGCTCATTTGACAATTTTGGAAACTTCGCGTTCGGCATAAGCGAACATATCGATATACCTGGAACAAAGTATTCTCCGGAGCTCGGCATAATAGGTATGGACATATGTGTATCTTTATGCAGGCCCGGCTATAGAGTTAAATATAGGAGGCGTGCAAGATCCAAAGTTGGTGCAAAACATAGGGTAACAGCTGAGGAAGCCATGGCGTTCATGAAAGAGGAGTTCGGCGTTGAATTGACGGAAGAGAAGAAGGTGAAAAAGAGGGGGAAGCGTAAAGAATGAGCGAGAAAAATCAGAGGAAAGTAAGGAAAATTGGTAAGGGTAGCAGGCCGTGTAGGAGATGCGGATCCTACGGGCCAATTATAAGAAAGTATGGTTTAATGCTCTGCCGCCAATGTTTTAGAGAGGTGGCTGAAAAGCTAGGCTTCAAGAAGTATAATTAGAGGTGAGCGTGAATGAACATGGATACTATAGCGAATGGCTTAACCACGATTTACAATAATGAGTTGAGGCGAAAAAAGGAATGCTATATAATGCCAGCTTCTAAGCTACTGGGTAATGTTCTCAGGGTTATGCAGATGCATGGCTACATTGGCGAGTTTGAGTTTATTGATGATGGTAGAACCGGGAAGTTTAGGGTTCAGCTTTTAGGCAGGATAAATAAGTGTGGAGCCATAAGGCCCAGATACTCTTTTAAGGTTAAAGATATTGAGAAGTGGGAGAAAAATTATCTCCCTGCTAGGGATATTGGGATTTTGGTGGTTTCTACGCCGGAGGGCGTCATGTCCCATCTAGAGGTGAGGAAAAAGGGTATCGGAGGAAAACTTTTAGCTTACGTTTACTGAGATGGGTGGATTGGGATGCAGGTACAGGAGATTGAAGAGGTTAAGAGGGAGACTAGAAAAGTTAAGATTCCAGAAGGGGTTAAGGTAAGCGTAAACAAGATGCTAGTGGAAGTAAGCGGGCCGTTAGGTCATCTCTCCAGAGACTTTTCAGGCTATCCAGTGTCGATAAGTGTTGTAGGAGATGAGGTTGAGGTCTCAGCCCTCTGGCCTAAAAGGAGGGAGAAAGCCCATGTTGGAACAGTTGCCGCACATATTAGAAATATGATTAGGGGCGTAACAAAGGGCTTCACCTATAAACTTAAAGTTGTCTACGCTCACTTTCCAGTATCCGTAAAGGTTAGCGGAGACAAAGTTTTAATAGAGAACTTTATGGGTGAGAGAACCCCAAGGGTTGCGAAGATAGTTGGTAAAGCTAAGGTTACTGTTAAGGGAGACGATGTGATTGTTCAGGGAATAAATCTGGAGGAGGTTAGCCAAACAGCTGCCAACATAGAGCAGGCGACAAGAATAAAAGATAGAGACCCGCGTAGATTTTTAGACGGCATATATGTTTATGAGAGGCTGGAGGGTTTAGTTGCTTGACGGCAAGAAGCGAAGGCCTAGAAAAGCTGAAGGATAGCGTTGAGTTAAGGGAGAAAATAAAGAGGAAGAAGCCAGATTTTATCAGGCAAGAGAGCTGGCGATACGGCCGCGTCGACGAGAGCTGGAGGAAGCCAAAAGGCATAGACAGCAAGATGCGTAAAGAAGTTAAGGGATGGCCGGCTAAAGTTAAAATTGGTTACGGTGGCCCGAAGGCTGCCAAAGGTTTGCATCCATCAGCTTATAGGGAAGTTATCGTCTATAACGTTAATGATTTAAGTAAAATAAATCCTGAAACTGAAGCCGCAAGGATAGCTCATACCGTTGGCGCTAAAAAGAGGGCTGAAATACTTAGAGGTGCGAAGGAGATGGGCATCCACGTTTTAAATCCGGGTGTACCCATAGAGGAAAGAAAGGAGGAAACCGCGGAGACCAGCCAGAAATAACCGCTATACATGGAGGTGTTTGAAATTGAGTTTAAAGAGCCAGCGCAGGATGGCTGCGGAAATTCTAGGCGTCGGTGAGGATAGAGTTTGGATAGATCCCGAAAAAATTGAGAATGTTGAAGCCGCAATAACTAGGGAAGATATTAAAAGGCTGATACATGAGGGCGTCATAAGGAAACTGAAGGATAGAGGGGTTAGCCGCGCCAGAGCGCGCATCGCTCACGAGAAGAAGAGGAAGGGTAGGCGTAGGGGAATGGGGAGCAGAAGCGGTGCCATGAGCGCTAGAGTTAGCCATCAGAAGGATTGGGTTGAGAGGATCAGGTCTTTAAGAAGGAGGCTTCGTGAACTTAAGGAGAAGCACGTTATATCTGTTAGAGTTTACAGGCAGCTATATCTTAAGGCTAAGGCGGGCGCCTTTAAGTCAACTGCGGACTTGCACCGTTATATTGAGGCGCATGGTTTAAGGAGGAAGCGATGATGGCTGAAGGGCCCTCGTATAGCGTTCCGTTCAGGAGGCGTAGAGAGGGTAAAACAGACTACAGGCTTAGAAAAAAGCTTATACTTTCAGGTTTACCTAGGCTTATCGTCAGAAAAACCAATAGAAACATAATAGCTCAGCTTGTGAGGGCAACGGTTATAGGAGATGTGGTTATAGCGTCAGCGCACTCCCGCGAGTTGAGGAAGAAGTATAATTGGCTTGGAGACTTAAACAATCTTCCGGCAGCATATTTGACCGGGATGCTGTGCGGCCTAAAGGCTGCTAAGAAAGGTGTTAGGGAAGCCGTATTAGATATAGGTTTACATACACCTTCAAGGGGTGCAGCCGTATTTGCAACAATGAAGGGATTCGTGGATGCGGGGATAGAAGTTCCACATGATGAATCCATACTGCCAGATGAGTCTAGAATACGCGGTGAACACATAGCGAAGTACGCGGAGATGCTGGCTTCAGAAAGCATGGAAAAATACACAAAATACTTCTCAGAGTACCTGAGCAGGAACCTTCCGCCGCAAAAACTACCTGAGCATTTTGACATGGTTAAGGAGAAAATACTCGCAGATTTTAGAAACGGAGAATAGAGAAGTCGGATATAATATTAGCTTTTTAACCCCCTAAAAATCGAATAAAATTTTCATTTAAGATAAATGCGCCTTATACTTTAAGAGCTAGATATATATTCAGCTTAAGCGCTTAAAATGAGGATTCGACAGATATCCCAAGTTAACGAGGGTTGCCTATGAAGCTGGACGCGTTCTTCAACCCAAGATCCATAGCCGTTATCGGTGCAAGCAGAGACCCCTCTAAGGTTGGGCACAGAGTATTCAGAAACATCGTTGAAGCTGGCTTTAAAGGGGCTTTATACCCAATAAACCCGAACGCTGACGAGATACTTGGCTTTAAATGCTACAGAAGCATAAGAGAAACCCCCGGAGAAGTTGACCTAGCGGTAATAGTTGTTCCAGCCAAAATTGTGCCGTCAGTTGTCGAGGATTGCGGTTTAAAGGGGGTTAAGGGTTTAATCGTCATCTCAGCTGGCTTTAGCGAGACCGGCAGGGAGGGGGCGCAGCTAGAACGCGAAGTCGTCAGCATATGTCGGAAATACGGGATGCGCATGCAGGGCCCCAATTGTCTAGGCATAATAAGCGTTCAAAGCAGGGTGAACGCCTCATTTGCGCCCTCAATGCCTCTGCCAGGAAACATAGCGTTTGTCTCACAGAGCGGGGCTCTTGGAAGCGCTATATTGAATTGGGCTATTAGAAACGAGATTGGGTTCACGAAGTTCGTAAGCTTAGGTAATGAGGCTGATTTAAACGAAGCTGACTTCATAGAGGCTTTAGGCGAAGATGAGGATACTAGGGTTATTGGGCTTTATGTAGAGGGCGTTAAGGAGGGCGAACGCTTCGTTGAAGTAGCTAGGAGAGTCTCTAGAAAAAAGCCTATAATAGCCATAAAAGCTGGAACAACTAGCGCCGGAGTAAAAGCGGTTTCATCCCACACGGGATCGTTGGCGGGGTCAGAGACAGCCTTCTCAGCAGCCTTCAAAAAAGCTGGGATAATAAGGGTTAACACTCTGGAGGAGCTGTTTAACCTTGTTATATCGTTCAGCCTACAGCCAATCCCAAAAGGTAAAAGGGTCTTAATAGTGACGAACGGCGGAGGCCCAGGTATATTAACGGCTGACGCATGCGAGAAGATGGGGTTAGATCTACCGCTGCTGGAGTACGAGATAATAGAGAAGCTTCGGGAGCAGATGCCTCCCCATGCAAGCCTAAGTAATCCGCTGGATGTTCTAGGTGACGCTGAAGAAAACCGGTATAAATTGGCTTTAGAGTCCGGTTTAAAGAGTGGAAATGTGGATGGAATAATAGTTATTTTAACGCCGCAAGCTGTAACCCCATGTGAGGAGATCGCTAAGGTTGTTGCCGAGGTGGGAAAATCGTCCACTAAACCGATAATAGCGTCCTTCATGGGGCTTGAAGACACTTCTCCAGCCATCAGAACGCTTAAGGAGGGCCGCATACCGAATTACGCTTTCCCAGAATCAGCTGCCTTCGTTCTAAAAACAATGCATGAATACAGCCTCATACGTGATATGCCGGTTGAAGGACTAGCTCCGCAGCTAGACGTAAACATAGGGAAGATAGCGGATATAGTCAACCGCGCAAGGCTGGAGGGGCGCCCAACTCTAATGGTCGATGAGGTTATTGAGGTGGCTAAGGCGGCGGGCATACCTATGCCGACGGCTGGAATAGCTAGGAGCAGGGAGGAAGCCGGAAAAATAGCTGATTCAATCGGCTACCCGGTCGTCCTAAAAATAGTCTCACCCGATATACTGCATAAGACAGATATCGGCGGCGTTATACTAGGCGTTAGAAGCCGCAGCGAAGCCGAAGAAAACTATGAGATTTTAGTGAGGAGAGCGCGTTCCGCTATTCCAGGCGCAAGGATAACCGGCGTCCTCGTGCAGAAAATGGCGCCTCCAGGTAAGGAGGTCATCGTCGGCGCGGTTAGAGACCCTCAGTTCGGCCCATTAATAATGTTTGGTTTAGGCGGGATATACGTTAACTTCCTGAGAGACGTCTCGTATCGCCTAGGCCCGCTGACAAGGTCTGAAGCAGCCCAGATGATTGAGGAGACCAGAGCTTATACTCTCCTTAGAGGCGTTAGAGGTGAGCCGCCCTCAGATATAGATGCGGTTATCGATGTGATCCTCAAGATATCGCAGATTATGATGCAGGTCAAGGAGATATCTGAGATGGAGGTTAACCCGCTTTTTGTTTATGAGAGCGGCGAAGGATGCTTAGGGGTTGACATAAGAATAATAATAAGTAGGATTTAAGTTTAAAGTATATGTGAGGGATGTAAGTTGGTTAAAAAAGCAATATACGTTGCTTCGACGGATGAGCTTTCAGGTAAAAGCGCTATTATAATGGCGCTCATATCTATTACTAAGGAGATGGGCAAGAGCGTCGGATACTTTAAGCCTATAGGTTTTAGCTCCTCACTGATCCCTGGAAGAGAACACGTAGATGAGGATGCGGAGATAATTGGATCGATCCTGAACATGAGATGTGAGAGCAGCGATATATGCCCACTAGTGCTTAGAAAAGACGAGTTTCTAGAGGATTTTACAAGGATTGACATAAAATCCTGCATTGAAAAAATACATGAGGCCTACGAGAAGATCTCAAAGAAAGCGGATTTAATGCTTATAGAGGGGCCGCCCACTTTCTCCACAGGCGCCTTTGCAGGATGCCCTGTTCCGAAACTCGCAAGGGACTTTAACGCCGAAATACTTTTGGTCGAGAAAGCTGGAGAGGATTCTGTTGTAGATGACGTTCTGCAGGTTCAGGACTGCTGTATAAGGTGGGGTACTAGAATATTCGGCGTCATTTTGAATCGGATACCGCAGGACAGGTTGGAGCGGACTGAGCGGGTAATTAAGCCGTTTATCGAGAAATCTGGCATTAACGTTTTAGGTTTGATTCCTGAAGATAAAATGCTAAGCGCTCCCACCGTTAGAGAAATATGCGACTTCATCGGCGGAAGGGTCTTAGCTGGAAAGGATGGGTTGGATAAGATGGTTGAGGCTATTCTCATAGGTGCAATGACCCCTGAGAGCGCGGCAAAATACTTCCGAAAAGTGACTAATGAGCTTGTAATCACGGGCGGTGATCGAACAGACATAATTTTAACAGCTCTTGAAACCGATGTAGCAGCGATCGTGTTGACTGGAAATCTATATCCAAACGTGAGGGTTTTCCCAAGGGCTGATGAACTCAATATTCCATTAATACTTGTACCATACGACACTTATACGACGCTCCAGCATGTGCAGAAAATTATTGGAAGAATAAAGCCGAAGGATTCAAGAAGAATAAATGCCGCAGTAGAGCTCGTTAAGAGAAACGTTGATTACATGAAGATACTAGCTACATAGCGTCTTCATCGACTCCCCGCGCTTCCTCGCCTCCTTTGTAAGAGCCGTATCTAAGCGGAGATTCATTTATATATCTTGTCTACTTATCCATTGCTTAACCGCGCGGAACGCAGCCGCCTAGGCAGCCAAGCGATGCGGTTCTTAGGGTTGGGTAAGGCGAGAGTGATTTGAATTGGAGACTCGAATCAGGCAACCTATCGTCTGTGTCCTCGGTCACGTTGATACTGGCAAGACCACGCTTCTAGACTTAATTAGAAAGACTAGTGTTCAAGCCCGTGAAGTTGGAGGCATGACTCAGCATATAGGCGCAAGCTTCTTTCCAATAGATACTTTAAAGGAGATAGCTGGCCCATTTCTAAGGATCGTTGGCGGCGAAATCCGGATACCGGGGCTCTTAGTGATCGATACCCCGGGACATGAGGCTTTCGCGAACCTGAGGCGTAGGGGCGGCGGAATAGCTGACATAGCGATACTCGTCATAGATATTTTGAAGGGTTTTGAGGCTCAAACATACGAAGTTATTGAGATCTTAAAGTCTAGGAAGACGCCTTTTCTAGTGGCAGCAAACAAGATTGACAGAATACCGGGCTGGAAACCCTACCCCAACGCTCCATTCCTAGAATCCTACAAGAGGCAGGAGCCTGCTGTTAGGCAGATCCTCGACGAACATCTCTATAGGATCATTGGGAAGTTCTCTGAGCTATCTTTCAGGGCCGATAGATTTGATAGGATAAGAGACTTTACAAAAACGGTGGCCATCATACCGACAAGCGCGAAAACGGGTGAAGGAATACCGGAGCTTATAGCGGTTTTAGCGGGCTTAACGCAGCAGTATCTTAGAGGGAGACTCCAAACAACCAGCGGCCCAGCAAAAGGCACGGTCCTAGAGGTTAGGGAGGAGGTTGGTTTAGGCGTAACCGTGAACGCGATAATTTATGACGGCGTTTTGAGGAAAGGCGACATAATAGTGCTAGGCGGCAAGGAGAAACCCATTGTGACAAGCGTAAGGGCAATATTAATGCCTAAACCGCTCGATGAGATAAGGGATCCCAGAGAGAGATTCCTATCCGTTGATGAGGTTTACGCGGCTGCCGGAGTGAAAATTGTTGCACCAAACCTTGAAGGCGCTCTGGCCGGGGCGCCGGTGTACGTGGTTCCCTCAGAGGCTAAGGTAGACGAATATGTTAAGGAGGTTTTAGAGGAGATTGGGAAAATAAGGATATCGACCGAGATTGATGGAGTTGTCTTGAAGGCGGATACATTGGGCTCCCTAGAGGCTATAGCTGAAAGCCTTTCTAGGAACGGTGTCCCGGTAAGATTGGCGGACGTTGGCGACGTGTCGAAGAGAGATGTGACTGAAGCCACAATCGTTAAAGAGAAGGAGCCTTTATACGGCGTCGTCCTAGCATTTAATGTTAAGGTTTTACCCGACGCTGAGGAAGAGGCGAAAGCGCACAATATACCCATCTTCTGGCACAACGTCATCTACCACTTGATTGACGAGTATATTAAGTGGATGAGAAGCGAGAAGGAGACGCGTGAGAGAGGCGAATTTGAGAGGCTGGTTAAGCCGGCGAAGATAAAGGTTCTGCCGGGCTACGTTTTCCGTAGATCTAAGCCAGCAATAGTTGGCGTGGAGATCCTAGCCGGACAGATAAAGCCTAGAATAAGGTTAATGACAGGCGAAGGGAAGGAGATAGGCGAAATACTGCAGATACAGGATAAGGGCGCAGCGATCCCAAATGCTGGAAAAGGGAGGCAGGTTGCCATCTCAATAGATAGGCCGATCGTCGGGAGACATTTCGATGAGGGAGACATACTTTACTCTCATATTCCAGAGGAGCATGCAAGGCTCCTAAACAGCAAGTTTAAGGATAAGTTAAGCGCCGACGAGATGGAGGCTTTAGGCGAAATAATCACGATAATGAGAAAGATTTCACCTCTCTGGGCATCCGGCTAACGGCTAAGAAAAAAGATTTGCTTTTCCCCTCACCTGAGCACCACGGGCTCCTTTCTCTGGAAAGCCAAAAACTTCTCAATATCCTCCCATGATGGCAGATTTTCTATATCGCCCCTAACAGCTACAACCAGTGCGCCGGCGGCGTTACCAAACATTAAGGCCTCTTCTAGGCTTCTCCCTCGAAGAATGCTCGCTATAAATCCGGCCGCAAACGCGTCCCCCGCGCCGATAACATCGACAACCGGGACTTTAAACCCTGACTTCACAAAAATCGCTCGCCCATCGGACGCTACAGCCCCTTCTGCGCCGAGCTTAACTGCAATTATCCTTGGGCCCAGCGCAAGCATCCTATCAATTATTTTTCCCGGATCTTTCTCGCCTATTAGGATCTCAGCGTCTTCTGGTTCAGTCAAGACTATGTCTGCCTTCTCAATCATTGGGAGCAACGTCTCTCGGGCTTTTTCCGCTTTAAGCCAGAGCTTCAATCTAATATTCGTGTCGAAGGAAACCATAATCTTGTTTTCAACAGCAATCCTCAACGATTTAAATGTGGCTTCTCTGCAACTCTCGCTTAAAGCGGGCGTGATCCCCGTTAAATGCAGCAGCCTAGAGCCCTTAATGTAGTTCTCATCTATGTCTCCAGGCGACATTCTGCTCGCAGCTGAACCCCGCCTATAATAGAGCACGGAGCTCCTCTCCGGTATAGGGTAACCCCTCTGTATAAAATATATGCCGGTTGGCGCCTCATAGTCTATCTTAACCCTTGAGGTATCTACACCCTCACCCCTTAAAACAGAGAGAATATATTTCCCAAACTCATCGTTTCCAACGCGAGTTATAAACCCCGCCTTAAAGCCGAGCCTAACCATGCCTATCGCAAAGTTGGCCTCCGAACCCGCAGCATGCTTCTCAAAGTACACCACGTGCCTTAAGGGCCCAGTTGTAACAGGGTTAAATTGAACTAGCATTTCACCCAGAGTAACGACGTCGAGCATGGTGAACCCCACGCATATATTCTGTGAATCTCTGGAAGCACATCTTTATTCCGCTATTTTCTGTAAACCGCTATAAACCTTCTTATGGATCTATCATACGTTCTCTCGACTTCAGGTGGGAAATAGCATGCCGGTAACTCGCCATGCAATCTATGGTTAAGTAGGCATTGGCAGCAGATACCTTTAATATCGCATGGATACGTGCATGGACAATTCTCCAAGTTAACTTCTATGTTTGGGCAAGGCTTCCTCTCCATATTAATCCACCAACATTCACTAGAGCGGTAGCCCATTTAAGGATTTTCGATGCCCAGCCGAACACAAAGTTCCCGATATCTTTGGATTTAAAGGGAAGCGTTTACTCCCCAATTTCACGCGCCACATTTTCCATCAGAGACAACTTATCCTCGTCGCTTATCTCTAAGTTAAGAGCCTTATATCCCATTATCAGCGCGCCTACAACCGGATGCTCTACTGGAGGAGTGAATATGACGTTTGGCAGCCGCTTTGACACGTATTTCTTGAAGTGCTCCCACACCGTTAAATCCGCTCTGAAGACGCCGCCCGACACGCCAACCACTATACGCTCACCTTTATTGAAAAGTCTCCTCGCTATGGCAACCGCCGCTTTACCTAACTCCTCACCCGCATCCCTCAATATTTTCATCGCCACCCTGTCGCCTCTTCTCGCAGCTGAAAAAACTACTCTAGACAGCAAGGCAATATTGGTTGACGTAACCTCATGGTAGATTTTTGGAACTATATCTTTAAAGTCGCTTACCCCAAACTCCTCCCTAAACATGTCCACCAGAATGGTTTTTCTCCCTCTCCCATCATAGGCCTTCGTGGCTGAAGCCAGCGCCTGCCTCGCTATGTAGAAGGCGCTCCCCTCATCGCCTATAAGCCAACCCCATCCGCTGGATATCATGCTCTCCCCCCTACTATTCATGCCGTAGGCTATGGAGCCAGTGCCGGCGACAACAACTATGCCCGGTTCGCCGCCTGTTGCAGCGTAGAAGGCGACTACAACATCGTTAACTATTACCCTGTTTCTAGCGGATTCTAATGGAACTATTTTACTGGAGATTATCTCGTAATCACGCTGCGTCGTCAACCCGCCGATCCCAAAGCATCCCACGTCGGCTACTTTACCCTTCAGCTGCCCATCACTAATACTTGAATAAGCCATCTGAATAGCTTTTTCAACGTTTCTTCGAGCGTTCTCGACGCCGACAACATTATAGTTGCATGGGCCAGCTTTTCCAACCCCAACAACCCTAAAATCTTCATCAGAAATAACGCATATGGTTTTTGTTGCTCCACCATCAACCCCGAGAACCAGTTTCCTATGCAAAGGATATTTCACCCCGCGTTAAGCCCATGATCACTTAGAGCCGCATAAAACTTAGACATAGGTAACCGCCTATAGAGGCTTGATTCTCCTGAAGTATTCTGCCAGTATCGCCCTATTCTTCTCTTCTCCACCGGGTATATGCGCGCTCACCCAAATTCTAGGCTTAACACCATCCTTAATCAGCTTATCAACTGTGGCGATCACTAGGCTCTGTAAGATGAAGGAGTTTATTATTGTGGATACAGGCGCTATCTTCGCCGATAAACCCTCTACGTCTATTACGGCATCTCCGGGCGGCATCTTATTATCTATGGAGACATCGGCAACCTCAAATAGCTTTTTCCCATAAGGGTTCTCGACCGGAAGAGACTTAGAGTACTCCTCCGAAGTTATAGCGATAACCTTTACCCCCCTCTTCCTTGCTTCAATCCCAGCTTCAACTGGAAGAACCCTGTTCCCTGAATTAGAAACAATTATAAGCGTTTCTCCCTCCTTCAAGCCATAATAATTAATTAGAACCCTAGCGTATCCAGGCAGCTTTTCAAGCTCTGTACTTTTAATGGCGCCGTTATAGGCTGACACGCTTAGGTCAAGCATTGGATAAACTTGAGGCAGGCCGCCAGCACGATAAAAAATATCCAGAGCCAAAGCCATGGAGTGCCCGGCGCCGAAAGCATAAATTAAATTGTTTTCTTTGACGCAGTCAGCCATAATTTTAGAGGCGTTCAAAATGTCTTCCCATTCCTCTGAGTATATCCTTTCAATCAGCTTGAAAATTTTGTTCTTATATTCCTCGATTAGGGGTAGCATAGATAAATCTCTGAGAAAACATCTAAAAAACTTATTGCTTTAAATCGTCAATTATCTCCGCGCAGACGTATCCGAACAAATTGCTTTTTAGGAAGACCATAAATAGATGCGTCCCACTAACCAGCCTTAAATCTTTCAAGAACCTCCCTAAATACGTTGAATGTTTCCTCATCATATAAGCAGAAAATTATTCTTTTTATGCTTGTCCCGCCCCTGACATATGATAGCGTCGCCGCTATCATTGTTTCAGCGCAGATCTTTTTCGGCAACCCGAAGGCGCCTGTCGAGATCGCTGGGAACGCTATGCTGGATATATTATGTTGCTCAGCAATTCTAAGACTATTTAGGGTTGCCTCCCTAAGCTTCCTTTCCTCGTCACCTTCACCGTAAACCGGGCCGACAGCGTGTATAACATATTTCGCCTTTAAGTTTCCTCCGCCTGTTATAACGGCTCCTCCGACCGGCACAGGTCCATTTTTAGCAACTATTTCATCGCATTCATCCTGTATTTTCTGCCCGCCTTTCCTTCTTATCGCGCCGGCAACCCCTCCGCCCATCTTGAGTAAACTGTTCGCCGCGTTAACGATGCATTCGACATCCAGCTCAGTTATATTCCCTTTAACGAGCTCGATTGATGTTTCGCCAACTTTGATCTGCATAAAATTTCACCATAATATTCTGCAAAAAGACAATTATTTAAGCCTTCGTGACAATTTATCTTTTGATGCCCATATCTACTCAAGTAAGCCGTTTTGACATAGAGCCGAAAACAGCAGCAAAAGTACGAGACTACTTAATCATCCTAATGCTCTTAGCGTTCCTGCTGCTGGCAGTTTTAAGGCAAGCTACCTATAGGCCGCCGCTAGAAGGGAAGGTCTTCAGCCTAACCATGAAAGTCCTCTTCGAAAATAGAGAGGAGAAAAAGATATGGAACTTAACTGATAACGATAGGGCAGTAGGCCTATTTATTAACAATAGCTGGCAGGAGGCTTATCTGGCTAGGGTTTCTCACAGTATAGAGAGTATTAAGAAAGATTCTAATGGGAACGCTGTGCTCATACTAAACCTTGGAAGAGAATCAATCGTGCCCGGCGAAAAAGTAGGCTATAATGCTACATATGTTTTAATATTTAAGGAGAGGAAGCTGCCGAACATTTCGGAGGAGATCTCTGGGAGAATCGACGAGATCCCGGAAGATCTTCGAAAAGAGCATTGTCAGCCGACAAGTCTCTGGCAGTCGAACGTATCCACGCTCATGGAGGAAGCCCTAAAAATAGTTGGTAATGAAACTAATGTTCTGAAAATTATTAAGAGGTTCGTCTCGTGGATAGCGAGGGAAATCAAATATGAAACCTCCGAACTCCCGAAGTATCCTATAGAAACATTTTTGAGCCGTAGAGGAGACTGCGACGACCAAGCAAATCTGCTCATAACGTTTTGCCGCGCGGTCGGCATACCAGCTTATTTGCAGGTTGGCTGCATATATATTAGCGGCTGGAACAGCAATAGAACATATTACAGCGGGCATCTCTTGTTCAGACAGATTAGAGTTGGTTGGCACGGCTGGGCAATGGTTTTTATTCCACCGTGGGGTTGGCTGCCAGTTGATTTAACATATGTTGAGGCTAATCTAGAGGCAGAGCCCTTAAAATCCATAACTTCCTCAGCGATATTAAGGCATTACACGTTTCAATACATGAACATAACTAAAACCGATTATGCCGCCGAAGCCCGATTACTGAAGGGTTTCCTTGAAACCCATGAGTTCTACATATGCGAGGAGGACATTATGGAGGAAAAAACTCTTTCTATAGGGCTTTACCCAAATATTATTGTTCCCCTCATACCGCTTCCAAGACTCTACGTTTCATCCAAAGGCTATTTATGCGAATAATTTATATGTCGAAACTCATTTTTTCAAGAATATCTCTTGGAGAGAACAAAGTATGGCTAAGTTCAAGATAATAGTTTCGGATCCCAAAACCGGCAAATCAAAGTCTGTTGAGGTGGAGGGGGCTAGAGCCACCCCGTTGATTGGCAGAAAGATAGGTGATATAGTTGACGGCTCAGTGGTTGGAATGCCCGGCGTAAAGCTTATAATAACGGGCGGAAGCGATAAGGACGGATTCCCTATGAGGCCTGATGTCCACGGAGGCGTGAAGACGCGCATCCTGTTAAGTAGTGGAGTTGGCTTTAAACCTAAGGATAAAGGTGAAAGAAGAAGAAAGATGGTTAGAGGAAACACTATAACGGAAGATATTCTGCAGATAAACATGAGAATTATGGAAAGCGAGGAGGAGAAAACCACAGCTACTGGCGAAGAAGCCGCTTAAACCTGCATTTACGCTTTAAACCACTTAAAAATCAGGTACTCTACTTTACCCTTCTCAAGGTCTGGAACAGCTATAATAAATCGTTTTCTAACAGTTGTTGCAAGCCGCCCCGCTTTAACTATCTCCGTCGGCGTTATCTCATCCTTTCTACTCTTAACTGAAACCATGTAGGGAGCATGCTCTAACCCAGGACCCTGCTTATATACTGCGAAGTCGCATCCAAACTTTACGCCAGGCGTTACGACTAGGCCCTTCTCCCTTAAATCCTTGTATACAGCAAACTTTAAGTCAAAGTCCTCGTAAACCTGTCTAGCCCTAGCCCTCAGAACCCTCACGCTAACCCTGCTTTTCTCCAGCCCCTCGAAAACATCTATTATGCCCTTCTCCAGTAAATAGAGGCCCTCCATTAGGTCGAGCACCAGCGGGACATTAAATTCGGGGCTTTTAGGCTTCGGTATTCCAAGCGGTTTCCCATAGAAGCCTATTTTATAGAGGTTTGACCCGTCTTTCGGATCCCAGACTACTAGAAAGTTCTCTAGAAACTCCGCTTCAATCTTTGCGTTTTTGTTTGAGGTCATATTTACGTCCTCTGAGATTATAGGGCGAGGGAGAGAATCCTCACGGCGTCTGAGGCATCCTCTATTTTGTCAGCCGTATCCTCTAGGAGACCTATTATGTCCCTTATTAAAAGCATCTTGGATGCTTCAATATTTTGCTCCAGTAACGATATCTCCACCCTCCTATAGAGGTTGTCGACCTCTCTTTCAGTGATCTCGACCTCCCTAGCTTTTTCAAACATTTGTGGAGAACCATAATTCAGCGCAAACACTGCGTCTCTCAGCCTCATCATAGCGTTGAAGACAGCGCTTGAAAGTTCGGCTATGCCTTTCTTGAGCTCCCGCGGTACCTCCCATTTCCGCTCAACTATAACCAGTATCCTGAACGATACCCCCTTACATAAATCAGCTATCTCGCTTATCACGTAAATGAACCTTAGAAAGTCTTCGCGGTTGAGCAGTATGGCGCCTACCTCAACAATCTCCTGCGTGACAGCTCTCTTTGAATCCGCTATCTCATCGCTTAGTCTCTGAATTTCATCGTACGAATGTAGCACAGAACCTGCATCTCCAGCGACAAAGCTATCGACTAGCTGTGCTGTCTTACGAACTATCTCAATGATCTTTCTCAAATGGTCTTGGCATAGGTTTAAAGCCCTTCTCTTTGCGCGCGGCTCGGCTTCTATTGGGAATACCAACTGTAAGCCCCCAACCTCAATATTCAGTGTTAATTCTCTAAAAGAGATAGTAAAAAGACTGTTTAAAAATCTACCTATAACAGTAGCCTTCAAAACCGCTCAGTTCTTGACTGCGGAGCCTAAATCCTCAAAGTTAATTCTGTAGCGCAGGTATTCGTATATGAGCCGCGGCATTTTACCTATCTCAGCTCTAACCTGCCTCCACGTGTCCCTATCACGTATTGTTACAGTGTTGTCTTCAAGCGTCTGATAGTCTACTGTTATGCATAATGGGACACCTATCTCATCGAACCGTGCGTATCGTCTGCCAATATAGCCAGATTCATCGTATTCGACCGTAAAGCCTTCATCTAAAAGAACCTTGTAGACCTCTCTGGCTTTTTCGGGAAGCCCATCTCTGCTCACTAGAGGCAAGACAGCCACCTGCACTGGAGCTATGTCCCTAGGCAGCTTAAGAATAACCCTGCCGTCCTTCACCGTGTACGCGTACTCTAGGGTTGCGTAAGCTAAGCGATCCGACCCGAAACTCGGCTCAATAACGTGTGGAATAAAATGCCTGCCCCCGTTCTTTTCGCTCGGTTTAAAGACCCTCATATCGACGGCGCTCTCCCTCATATGCCCCTTCAAATCATAGTCCGTACGATAATTGAAGCCCGCAACCTCAACCCAACCCCATCTTTCAAGGTAAACCTCTTGATCAAAGCCTTGGGCGGAGTAATGTGCCCTTTCCCAAGGATGCTTCTCTATGAAGCGCTGCCTATCTTCCGGTATGCCTAAGCCTGCGACAAACCGTTTGGCCAGCGCCATGAAGAACGCCAGCCACTCAACCATAATGTATCCGTCAGCCACCATCTCCCTGACTGTTAACTCCACGGGGCTCTCGTCTCCGCTAAGCCTATTCCTAGCTAAAACAACCCTCAACCTCTCGTCCGCAACCTCATTTAGAAGCGGACATTTCGCGTTCTCCGGGTCAAAGAAGAACTCCAAGTCGATTATTGTGAACTCTCTAAGCCTTATCGGCCCCTGCCTAGGCGATATCTCGTTTCTCAACGCGTGACCTATTTGGGCGAAACCTATCGGTAGGCGCTCCCTGACCTGCTCATATAGGCGCTTAAACTCGACGAATATTCCTTGAGCAGCCTCCGGGCGCCCATAGCCGACGTTATCAGCGTACGGCCCAATACTCGTCTGAAACATTGTTAAAAAATATTTTGGCTCAGAAAACTCTCCACCGCACTCCGGGCATTTAATATTGTGGCGCTCAATCTCGTTTTTAATATCCTGAAGCCCCATCCTGTCGGTTTCCTGCGAACTTATCTTCGCGAGGTCTTGAAGGAGATGGTCTGCCCTAAACTTCCTCCTACACTTTAAGCATTCAACCATCGGCTCCTTAAAATGCTCCACATGCCCAGAAGCCTTGAAAACCCGCTCCGGAGCAATTATGGGCGTCTCGACCTCATAGAAATTTAGCCGCTTCAGGAAAAATTCTCTAAACTTGTCTTCTATCCTCCGCTTCATAACGGCGCCGAAAGGACCCCAGCAGATGAAGCCGCTTACGCCACCGTAAATCTCATATGACTGCCAGAAGAAGCCTCTTCTGCGGGCCAGCTCGCTTATTTTCTCAAATTTATCCGCGCCCTTCATCATTTTAACATTCACCTTACTGCTTTTAAGTTAAGCATCATGGGCGTTACTTATCAGCCCTAAGTAGCCATTTTATTATAGGCTATTATTCACCCATATAGGTTTTTGCTCATGTAGGGTCCATCATAAACGTAGCCGAAACGCATATAATACCGTTTTGTTCCAAGAGCGCTTGTAACTAGAATCTTCCTGCAGCCCTGCTCAATGCTTATTCTCTCGGCTTCCTCCAGCAGAGACTTGCCGAAGCCTCTATGCTGATAGCCCTCATCCTCACGTTTCCCAACTGGAACTAAGGGCCCTAGAACGCGCAGCTCCCTTATTATAGAAGCATTTTTCCCGGAGATCTCCGGCCTATGGGCCATGCTGGATGGGATCCTAAGTCTCAGATAGCCTACCAACACATCGTTCGCTGGATCCTCAATGGATATGAAGAATTCCTCGCCTCCAGAGGCTTCATAACGCCTAACCAAAACCTTAATGTTATCGGGGTCGGGTTTAACGCGGTCTTTAAGCCACCTATGCCCGACCTCACGGCACCTAATACATCTGCAGCGTAAACCTTCATCTCTAAGCATCTTTAGGGCAAGCTCCCGAAGATTGCTACTCTTTACGCCGGCCTCTATGAGGTATGCGGGTATATCCCTTTGAACGCGCATAATCCTAACCCATTCTGGAGTGATCTTCTTGACCTCTGCAACCAGCCTAGCGGCCTCCTCCGTCGTATAAGGCCTATAAAGACCTTTAGCCCACCAGTCGTAGATCTTAGTCCCCTTAACCACTAGACACGGATATATCTTAAGCATATCGGGCTTAAAATCCGGTTCAGAAAAAATTCTTCTAAAAGCCTCTAAGTCCCTGTTAAAATCTGATCCTGGAAGCCCCGGCATCATGTGATAGACTACCTTTAACCCCGCGTCCTTAAGGATCCTGGTCGCCTCTATGACGTCTTCGACGCTATGCCCCCTATCTACGAGCGCATATATGTCGTCGTAAATGTTTTGTACACCTATCTCAACGCGCGTCGTCCCATAAGACAGCATCAAGTCAACTTGATGCTCTTTACACCAGTCTGGCCGCGTTTCAACGGTTATGCCGACATTCCTTACGCGGCTTACCTCAGCGTTCTTCTTCGCCTCCTCAATCGATGTTGAGCGCAACCCAGTAACAGCATCCAAACACTCCTTAATGAAGTATTTTTGGTAGTCCTCCGGCATAGCGGGAAAGGTTCCGCCCATAACTATCAACTCAACTTTATCGACTGAGTGGCCTATGGCTTCAAGCTGCTCAATCCTATGTCTAACCTGCCTATATGGATCGAAGTCGAATTGTAGGCCGCGCATCGTAGCTGGCTCACGGCCAGTATAGCTCTGCGGAACGCCGTATGATGGGCCTCCCGGACAGTATGCGCATGGCTCCTTCTTGGGGCAAGGCCACGGCTTAGCCATAACCGCGATAACGGTGACCCCTGAGATTGTTCGAACGCTCTTTCTTCTTAAAACCTTGAGGAGCCTAGGCCTCTCTTCCGGCCTCAGAAATTTTATGAGTTCAGAGTTCGGTGGCAGCGCGCTTAAATCATATTTTTCAGCAACCTTAATCTTGGCTGCTTGAACATCCTTGGGTGTGGGTTTTGGTACGCTCATTATATGCTCGATGATCTCTCGATATATGGAGGCGTCCATTAAACATCATTCATTATAAGGTTAAGAAAGACATCTATAAACTTCTCTGTTAATTGCGCCAGCGGGAACCATAGGTATATCTTGAGGAAAACATTCTAATATCTAATAATATCTGAAGAGAGGGCGGAAAATCCATGTGCCTCTTAAAAATCTATGTTAATGATGCTAGAAACGGTGGCAGAAGACTGGTCGCCGAAAACGTTGCTCTCATAGCTGCGGATCGCGGATGCATCAAGATCCTAAATGTGGACGCTGAGGAGAGAATCCTACCGAACATGAAGATATCGCTTATTGACGCATTAAACTCAATCGTCATTATAGAAAGCCAGTAGGCTAAAATCTGCAAAACACATTTAATTAAATGTCATGTACACTGTTTAACGGTGTTAAGCATGAAGATCATGGTTTGCGGGAAGGGCGGAACTGGCAAGACGGCTTTAACAGTCCTTATGGCTAAAATACTCTCAGAGAAGTTTAATGTCTATATCGTTGACTCCGACGAATCCAATGTTCTCTTACCGGATCTTTTAGGGGTTAAGCCGCCAAAACCCCTCGTCGAATATGTTGGCGGAAAAAAGGATGAGGAAGTTTTTGAGAGAATAGAGCCGGACATAGTCCAAGCGTTGTCAAAGGCTAGGGGAGGAGTAAGGCTAGATTTGCTGCCAGAAGAGTATGTAGCGACCTCCAGCGATGGGATAAAGCTCGTAACCGTGGGTAAGGTTAGGGAGTATGGCGAAGGCTGCGCATGCCCATTCAACATATTGGCAAGAATACTGCTCGGCAACCTTATCTTAAGAGAGAATGAGATTGTCTTGGTGGATACCGACGCCGGAATCGAGCATGTGGGCAGGAGGCTTGAAGAGGTTTCCGATGGACTAATGGTCATCGTTGACCCGACAGCCGAATCCATGGAGCTGGCCCTAATACTAAAAAAGGTAGCTCAATCCCTAAAGAAGAAATTTTGGGTTATAGCGAATAAAGTCACCGAGGACATTAGGGAGCTAGTCATGGATAAAGCCGCCGAACTAAATTTGGAGATTAATGGCGTAGTGAGGTTCGATAGGGAACTTTATGTTTCATGTCTCAGAAGAGAAACCTTAAAATCAAACATAGCCATGCTAGATCTAAAGGAAATCTTAAAGAAAACTATTCTAGCGGAACTAGCGGAGAAAAATGGTAGCTAAGAAATTTTATTGGGAGTTGTCCTTGTGTCTCTAGTAGGCGCATACCATCTATGATAGCCTAGGCTGCTTTAGAACAAGGAAAACAGGCGCAGAATAAATCAATCCTTTTTCAGCAGGCTTCTCATCAGTTTCCCGCTTAGCTCCTTGATTGCCAATACTGCCGGCGACGAAGGCGAATAATCTATCGGCGCCACGCGGAGCCTCCCAGCTTTAACCACACATACATCGAATGGGATAAGATGCAACAGGTTTAGGCCAACTTTGCTGAAGGCTTCCTCAACATACTCTTTATCTTCAACAGATGAAATCTTATTTCCGACAAAGAAAACCCGCTTTATGCCTATTTCGCCGGCCAAATTCTTTATTCTCATCGCTGTCTCTATAGATGGGGCGCTCGGCTCAACAACACAGAGAAGCGCGTCGAAACCCTTAGCGGTCGCCCTGCCGAGCGGCTCCAAGCCAGCCTCCAAATCCATTACAACGACGTCGCCTTCTTTAAGGGCTACATGCCTGATTAAGGCGCTTATAAGCGAGTTAGCGGGACACGCGCATCCGGAGCCACCTGATCTTATGGTTCCCATAACAAGCAGCCTAACGCCATCGGGCCCAATCACACCATACTTATCCGCTATATCTTCAACCGTCGGCGTCAAGCTAAAGAATATTCCAAAAGCTGAGCCGGGTTTAGCCCCGGTTCTCTCCTCTATCAGCGAAGTGTTCTCGGCAATAGGCACTATTCTCGATGAGACTTCGGGCGGAATTCCTATCGCGTACGCTAAATTCATGGCTGGATCAGCGTCAACAGCCAACACCCTGTAACCCTGACGCGCATAGACGCGCGCTAGGGTTCCGGAAATCAGGGTTTTTCCCACACCGCCCTTCCCAGCTACAGCGATCTTCAAGATGGATCCACCTTTTTTTAGCGCCTAAGCGCCTAATGCTGAAAAACGCGGCTCACTAAATTAACTCTTCTCTTCGAGCTTAGGGTTTGAAGGAGCTTAACCGCTTCAGCCGGCTTGCTGAAGGATTCTATTTTTCCATCAGCCCTCTTCCTCGTCACCTTAATGCAGTCATCGACTATACAGCTTAGGACGCAGGCCGCGCAGTAGACGCATAGGTCTTCAACTAAGTTTACTCTGCCATAGCCCCAGTAGAGGGCGTTGGTTGGGCAGGCTTTAATGCAGAGCTTACACTCTATCCCCTGACATATCTTATTGTCGATTTTCACATTTCCCTCAATAAAGTATTCTTTGACGC
>JAVZNR010000009.1 GCA_038882715.1 Candidatus Bathyarchaeia archaeon | reverse complement strand
AAAGTTATACTTACGATTTTTCTAGGCTCGATAAGCAGATAAACGCTGTTTTAGAGGCTGATCCAGAAGCGTATATATTGTTGAGGATAAACTTCGAGATGGGTGCTCCATTAAGCATCCTTCCAACATTTGACCGATTTTGGCGTGAGAGAAACCCTGAAGACCTTGAGGTTTATAGTGATGGGAGGGCTGAAACGCAGTCTTATGCTTCAAAAAAATGGTTACAGGATTCCTCAGAATTCTTGTCCTCGCTTATTCAGCACTTAAGATTAAGCAAGAAAGGGGCAAGGGTTATAGGGATTATGCCATGCGCCGGGCATGCTGGAGAATGGGTTAAGGAGAGCGCTATGGAAAATTATGCCGCAGATTACAGTGAAGTAATGAAAAATGCCTTCAGAAGCTGGCTGATTAAAAAATACAAGAGCCTTGAGAATCTTAGGAGAGCTTGGCGTGATCCTTACGCCCACTTTAACAAGGTTGAAATTCCAACGGCAGAGGAGCAGATGAACGCGGATACCTATCAATTCAGAGACCCGACAAGATACAGGAGGGTTATAGATTACTTTGAGTTCTTCTCAGATCTTGTGGCCGACGACATCCTATATTTATGTAAAATAGTTAAAGAGGCAAGCGATAAATCGATGCTTGCAGGAGTGTTTTACGGGTATCTTTTAGGGGCTGCATGGTGCAACTGGTACTTCGATCAGGGCAAAAATATGGAGACGTCAGCTTACCAAAGATCTGGACATCTAGCTTTAAGTAAAGTGCTGAATTCACCGTACGTGGATTTCATAGCTAGCCCCTATTGCTACGGTTTTAGAGGGATATGCGGGGATTCAGCCCCCATGTCTATAGTTGAGTCAATTAGGCTCCACGGAAAAATGTATTTTATCGAGGATGATACGAGAACGCATCTATTTCCACCCGGATCGAAGTATGGCATGGCGAGAAACCTGAAAGAGACTCTATCTATTTTGACTCGAACCTTCGGCAGGGTTCTAACGAGTTCTAGCGGCCTATGGTACGCTGACTGGTGTTCACCTGAAGGGGTTGGCCCGTATCAGGATAAAGAAATAATGGGGAGAATAAGGAGGATGCTTGAGATAGGTGAGAAGAGCTTAAATTTAGATAGGGCTCCCGCTGGAGAAATCGCAGCGATAGTGAATGAGAAAAGCTTCATATATGAGAGGATGAACAGGAATCTGGATTGGTCCCTGATTTTTGAGCAGAAATATTGGTTGTCTAGAATCGGGGCTCCGTGCGACATTTATCTTCTGGAGGATATAGAAAAGATTTCCGATCAATATAAGTGTTACATCTTTTTAAACGCATTTTATCTAAATGACGAACAGCGTAAAATGATAAGAAGATTTTTGCAGCATAATGGAAACACTCTCGTATGGACGTTTGCCTCGGGCCTAATAAACGAGGACACAAAAGCTGAAAACATGAAGGATATTACAGGCATTAATTTCGTATGCGATTGGACAGAGTGGAGTCTAAAGCTTTTTATCTCGAATTTCAGTCACCCAATAACCCGCAATCTACCTCCCACAACACTATTCGGAACAGACTTTAATATTGGACCCATACCATATGTGGATGACCCGGAGGCAATAACCTTAGGGACCATAATATATAATAGGGGGATGTGTGTTCCCGGAATGGCTATCAAAGAATTTTCAGGCTGGAAATCCATTTATGTTGGCGCCCCGAATATTCCGCCAAATGTCCTTAGATCCATAGCTAACTACGCTGGTGTTCACATATACAGTTACTCAGAAGACGTACTTTACGTTAGTAGAAACTTTATATGTATTCACACAATTAAACCTGGTGAAAAACAAATATTTCTTCCCAGAAAAGCAGACGTGTACGATGAAATAGAGAATAAACTAATTGCGAGGGACGCGCAATACTTTACAGATATCATGGAAACGGGTGAAACTAAAATATATTCTTATTATTAAATTCTTGCAGTTCTTATATTTGTTTCATGAGATTATGCTTCAAGACTGTCTGAGTATACTGTTAAAAATATACGATAATAATGAAGATTTTGAAATGCTTGCCGCAGTTTCCTATGAGAGAAGATTTAATACTGAAAGGTATATTTTTGATAAGGAGGATTTAGCAAATGGGTCCCGCTGAACGGGGTCTTATAGTAGGGGCTTCGAGAAACCAATTGAGGACAAGACATTTATTGAAGTATCGTGGGCTAGATGACGAGGGGATTAGTTTAGGTTTAGCTGAAATAGATTTCGATATTCCTGAACCTGTTAAAAGGGCGATAATAAATGCCGTGCTGAATGGAGAATATCACTATAGCCCTGCAGAGGGTTTGCCAGACTTCATTCAGGCCGTCGTGGATAGATGGAAGAGATTTAATAATGTTGACATAAAAGCGGAAAATATCCTTCCAACAGTTGGAGCGATGAACGGGATATGGCTTGCCTCCGAAGTCTGCTTAAATCCTGGAGATGAGGTCCTGATTGTTACGCCAATATATGGGCCTATACTCAACCACATGGCTTCCACCGGCGCTAAGGTTATCGCTTGCCCAGCCCGCAGTGAAGATTATCATATCGATCTCAAAAAAATTGAGGGGAAAATTTCTGAGCGGACTAAAATGATAGCGATATGCAACCCCAATAATCCTACGGGAGCCGTTTACACGAGAAGCGAGCTTGAAGGTTTAGCGGACATAGCTAGACGGAGGAAAATTTATGTTTTCTCAGATGAGCTTTACGACACGCTTACCTATGATGGAAGAACACATGTTAGCATTGCTTCTCTGCCAGGCATGGAGGATCTGACTATCACGGTGAACGGTTTCACTAAAACATACGGGCTGTCTGGGTTACGAATTGGATACGTGGTTGCAAGCAGAGAGATCATAGCGAAGATGAGGGCGTTAAATTCGAAGATAATTATTCACCCTGACGTAATCGCCCAGAAGGCTGCGGCAGCCGCCTACAACGAGTGCGATGAATGGATGGAGGCATTAAAAAATCACTGTGAGAGAATGAGAAACATGTTGTGCGACACATTGAATAAATTTAAGAGCATTTCATGTCCAAGATCTGAGGGAACCTTCTTCGCTTTTCCAAACGTATCCAAGCTTTTTAAAAACGATGTTGAAGCATCCTCATGGCTGGAGAAGAAATATAAAGTAAGAACCTCAGCCGGCTCCATGTATGGTGAGGGGGGAGAAGGGCATCTTAGACTAAACTTTGCGACAACCGAAGAAATTATTCAAGAAGCCTTAAGAAGGCTTTCTGAAGCAATATCTGAGGCTGAACGCAACCCTAGATTATGATGAAATATAGTAACTTGTTCTCCATTTATAGAATAATCACGTAAACTAATTCCGCCCTATTCCATGCATTAATAATGCTTAAAAGAAAAATTCTTATTCTTGAATTAAGCAGTAAAAATAGATTGAATAATTTAAAGAGGAAAACATTCTTGAGGTCTGCTTTGAATGAAAATACTTGAAGTGAACAACTTAGTGATGCACTATAAACTTGCTATGGGAGGATGGGTGAGAGCCGTAGACGATGTTTCTTTCAGTTTGAATATGGGAGATGGCTTGGGAATAGTTGGGGAATCCGGATGTGGGAAAACGAGCCTAGGTTTATCAATACTTAGGATTTTGCCAGATAACGCGGAGATAAAAGGCGGAGAAATAATTTTGAATGGGATAAATATTTTGAGGCTCCCTGAATCTAGATTCAGGAGAGAGATTAGATGGAAAAGGATAAGCATGATATTTCAGGGGGCAATGAACGCTTTAAATCCGCTTTACACCGTCGGAGAACAAATAGTGGAAGCAATAAAACTGCATGAAAAATGCTCAAACGAGGAAGCTTGGGAGAGGGCTAGAGAATCGCTTGAAATGGTAGGTATAAATCCAAATAGGGTGAACAGCTATCCTTTTGAACTTAGTGGGGGAATGAGGCAAAGAGTTGTGATAGCCATGGCTTTAGCGCTTAAACCCGAAATAGTTATAGCTGATGAGCCGACAACAGCGCTTGATGTTTTAGTTCAAAGCAGAGTGCTCCACTTAATAAAGAGGCTTCAGGAAGAATTCAATTTATCCTTAATATTAATTTCCCATGATGTTTCTATTATAGCGCAAATGGTTAACCATGTTGGAATAATGTATGCTGGGAAAATCGTTGAGTATGGAAATGTAGAAAATGTGTTTTTAAACCCAAGGCATCCCTATACTTATGCATTGTTAAAGGCTGTGCCTGATATAAAAGGTAAACCAAGGAGGTTGGAGGGGTTGTCTGGTGCTCCACCGGATTTATCTAATCCGCCATCAGGATGTAGATTTCACCCCCGCTGTAAATTTGCGATAGAAGAATGTAAGACTATGGAGCCTAAGCTTATACCTGTCGGGAACGAGCATTTTGTTGCATGCATAAGGGCAGATGAGATAGAAAGTAAATTGGGGTAGACGCCCTTGATGAACAACGATTTATTGCGAGCGGAAAACTTAGGCAAATATTTTCCGATTAAAAGAAGCTTTATTGAAGTCCTGAAGAAAAAGCCTCAGAAACATCTTCGCGCAGTAGACGGCGTAACATTTAACATAAAAGAGGGAGAGATACTGGCGCTTGTAGGGGAAAGCGGTTGTGGTAAAACGACGACTGGTAGGCTGATTTTAAGGCTGATAGAGCCAACTTTTGGCAGAGTGCTGTTCGAAGGAAAAGATGTACTTTCACTAAACAAGAATGAATTAAAGAAATTTAGGATGAGGGCGCAGATAATATTTCAGGATCCGTACGAATCTCTGAATCCAAGGATGCATGTTTACGCAACGCTTTCTGAACCATTAATAATACATAAAGTGGTTAGCACTGAGGCTGAGAGATTAGAATTAGTTATGAGAGTAATGGAGGAAGTTGGGTTAACACCACCAGAAGAGTTTCTCTTCCGGTTCCCGCATCAACTCTCAGGTGGGCAGAGGCAGAGGGTGGCATTGGCGTCGGCGCTCATTTTAAACCCTAAATTTATAGTGGCTGATGAGCCTGTATCAATGGTAGATATGTCGATGAGGGCGTCGATACTTAACGTATTTTTAGACATGAAGGAGAAGAGGGGGATGAGCTGCCTATTTATAACCCATGATCTAGCCATGGCGAAATATGTGAGTGACAGAATAGCCATAATGTATCTTGGAAAAATAGTTGAAGTTGGAAAAGCAACGGAGGTGGTTGATAACCCATTACATCCTTACGCTAAGGCACTGATCGAAGCTGTTCCATCCCCCAACCCAAAAATTAAAATGAGAAATCCTACGATAAAAGATGAAATCCCCTCACCAATAGACTTGCCTCCCAGCTGCAGGTTCTACAACCGATGCAGTTACGCTAAAGAAAAGTGTAAGTATTCTCACCCAGACCTTATTAATGTAGACAAGGAACATTACGTAGCATGCTATCTATATCATGATGAAGAGGAAAAGGGAACGTTCAATTAATTTTTACCTTCTTCTCTTTAATCTAGGATTCATTATTTCATCTAAAGCATGCCCGATCAAAACGAACGCTAAAGATAGAAAAACAATGCATAGTCCGGGAGGTATAACCCACCACCAAGCCCACTTTGTAAATGCTCCGCCGCTTTGAGCTAAGCTCAGCATCTTCCCCCAAGTTATCCTATATGGGTCAGTCGCTATACCTAAGTAGCTCAGCTCAGCCTCTAGAGTGATCGCAGCGGGAGCCGAGTAAGCTATGTTCGCGTAGATTATGGGGAGAAGTGGAGGAAAGAGGTATCTAAATATGAGTCTGGTGGTGCTGGCACCTTTAGCTTTAGCAGCCTCTACAAATGGACTGTTGATATAAGTTAGTACGAAGGCTCTAGTCGACCTTGCTCCACTAGGAGCCCTTATAACTGCAAGTATTGTAATTACGGTCCATATGTCACCTTTAAGAACCGCCATCATTATCAGTAGGAGCGGCAAATTTGGGATAATCATTATTATATCAGCGATCCTCATTAAAACCTCATCTACTACTCCACCTTTATAAACAGCTATTATGCCTAAAATAGACGATATGAGTGAAGAAAGCAGAGCTGCGATGACGCCTACTGTAAGCGAAACCCATGTGGCATTAGCTATTTGAGAAAATATGTCTCTGCCCCAAAAATCCGTTCCCAGCAAACCATATTTTAAGCCCAAAATTTTAAGCTGAATATTTTTAAGTTTAAGGTTTAAATCTCTCCCTGAACTGGCAAGCGCTTTTAATCCATAGAGGCGAAAGCGAAAGGTCATCTCGTAAGTTCCGCTCTCATTCAGAGAGTTGAATGGTATAATAAATTGCCCGGGAAAAATACCTAGTCTACTCGCAAACCACTCTAGATAACGGAAGTCTCTAGTTTCTATAGATATCTTAGAGCCTCTCTTCAATAAAGAACTGAACCCTGGCATTAGTTCCCTACTACTCCAAAGCAGGATTTCACTGCCGGAAGGCTTCTTCAGAAAAATCTCCAAAGCGACTTCGAAGTCACCGTCACTTTGTCCCGTCATAAATATTTTAAACGTCCTCGGCGGCCTGTAATCGTAGCTAAATGTCTTAACAATATATATTGAGCCATAATCCTCGATTTGAACACCGTTCTTAAACATGAAAAATATACCGTCATCCATGTCCTTCACCGCTATAAAATTGTCAACTGTGCAGCTCGCGTTTTTTCTGCTTTTAATCTCGTCCACTATATGCCACGTTAAGGTAGGTGGAAGCTTAACATATTCGCCACCGAATACTGTTACCCATTCTGGTGGAACCACTTGATCAGCGAGATCCATATCTTGCATGGGGTCAGCCGGGGCGATATATGGGCCGAACGTTGCTAAAAATACGAAAAAAACGAAAATTAAAGCGCCGAAAACACCGAGCTTATTGTGTGAATACTCAGCAATGAAACCTTTAATTCGCTGAATCATTATTTTCCTGCTCTGCTTCTTTAGGAAAGCTTTTCGTTCTTCAGTATTCTGCTCTTTAACTTCCATAAACTTTTCCGCCTACCCTAACTCTTGGGTCGATTAAGGTGTAAATTATATCGGCGGCTAAGTTTCCAAAAATTGTTATAATAGCCATTATGAAGAAAGATCCTTGCACAGCCGGCCAATCAAGCTCTCTAAGCGACTCCACCATATAACGGCCTAAACCATACCATGAAAAAACGGTTTCAGTTGTTGG
This sequence comes from Candidatus Bathyarchaeia archaeon, assembly GCA_038882715.1. Classification (NCBI taxonomy): domain Archaea; kingdom Thermoproteati; phylum Candidatus Bathyarchaeota; class Bathyarchaeia (SeqCode); species Bathyarchaeia archaeon. Next base: position 57,716 of record JAVZNR010000009.1, on the reverse strand, counting down.
CGCTCCGCCAAGTATTGCGCCAATACTTCCCGCTATTCCCGTAACCACTGGAATAGCGACATTCTTTAAAACATGCTTGTACAGTATTAAACGTTCTGGCGCTCCTTTAGCTCTGGCTGCTATAACGTAATCCTGAGATAAAGCATCCAAAACGAGATTTCTTATTCCCAGCAAGCCGCTTCCAGTCATAATTATGGTGAGCGTTGTAAGTGGAAGAGTGAGATGCCAGAGATAATCTATGATAAAGGATATTGGGTCTTTTGGATTATTTGGAGGGTCAGATATCGTTCCATAGCATGGGAAAAGCCCCAGTCCGAAGGAGAAAATCAGAAGAAAAATCATTCCAAGCCAAAAAACGGGAACAGCGCCAAGCCCAAGGCTCACTCCAAGAGTAGTCATGTCCACCATCTTTCCTCTTCTAGAAGCTATCTTGAGACCTATCAAAAGCTTAAGTACCGTTGAGATAACGAAGCCGCTGCCCATCAGTGTGAGCGTATTTGGAAGCTTTTCCAAGATCTCCTCTGCAACGGGTCTGAAGGATCTAAAAGATAAGCCGAAGTCGCCCATAAACATATTTATAACGTATCTGAAGTACTGCTCTATGGGAGGTTTATCTAAACCCCACCTCGCTCTGAGAATCTTTATAGTTTCTTCATCCAACGGCATCTTCCTTATCAATAAAAGTACCGGATCACCTATCATATGATAAAAAACAATATAGTTAAATGAAGCAACTACCCAGACCGCGAAAAACACAAATAGGATTCTTCCTGCAATATATCTTTTTACTCCCATTATGACTACCTACGGTATCTTTGTCAGAAAATTTTTATAAAATTTTCCTAAAATCTTATAAATGTTTCTCCTTAAATTTTTCTTGAAGAAGGTGGAGTAATGAAGAAGATAAAGATATTGCTTCTGGCAGCGCTTTTTACAATGCTGTCTACGATCATATTATCGCCGTTGGAAAGCACTTTTATTAAACCTGAACAACAGGCGGAGATAAAATACTTCATTAGCGATGATCATATCCGCGGGCCTAGAGGAGTAAAGGACCTTATATATAGGTTGGTGCCTACTGAGATATGGCGAGAAATGTTCTGGAAGAAGAAGGTTGCTCGGCTCGGCGCTACCCCAGAGGATCTTGAAAGAGCTCAAACTGAGCCAGGAATAATAATGGTGAGAACCATGGGCGACATAGGCTCCCTAGGAGCCTTGTGGATGAATGTGAGAAGAAGCCCGACGAAATTCTTAGGCTTTAGAAAAGCGGTCGGCCATCTTATTGACTGGTCTTGGGTATTGAACACCGTGTGGGGCGGCGGACTTAACGTGATGAGACCAGTTATATACTCTGCGGGCGGATCAGAAGATTGGGTTAACACAACGTGCACGTTCCCAGAGTATAGCGTAGACTTGGCGGTAAGAGCGCTTGAACAGGACGGATTTAAGAAAGTTGGAGGAAAATGGTTAGATCCTGAGGGAAAAGAGGTGGAACCCATAATTATAGTTGCGCCATCATATTCCCCCGAGCGAATGGAAGTTTCTAGGGCATTAGGGAGAGCATTGGAAAATCTTGGTTTCTCAGTTGTATACGAGTTCCACGGTTGGGCTGAATGTGAGAAACTAACATACTACGATAAGAACTATCATATATTCTTCAATTACCCATCTTTCGACGTAATCAATCTGCCAATAGCCTACAAGAACCTCTATCATTCTTCAATGTATTCGCCTCCGGGCACCCTATGTCAAAACTATCAGGGAGTTAATGACCCAGTGCTCGATAAATTGATTGAAGATCTTGAGAATGTCCGTGACATTGAGACGGCGAAGCGATTGGCTAAAGCGATTCAAGGTAGAATTTGGGAAATGGCATACACGTACATGATACCGACAGGGGGAGGAGGCTATGAGTTGTGGAGAACTGACATGTATAGCGGATGGTATACTAAAAGAGATCTGGCAGCCGGCTACTTCGATGTGATTAATCTTGTTCCAGTAAGCGCAGAACATGAAACAATGGTTACGGCTGAAAAACCACAAAGCGGTGGATCCGACTGGTTTGTCTCATTTAACCCGCTGATATGGACTGAAGCACTATACGAACATAACTACTTCAAATACATATATCAGCCACTATTCTATCTGCAGTTTGGTCCCGACGTACCGACAGACTTCGTAGCCGCCCTTGCCTACGCATACAAAATGGAAGAAATAGCTGCAGGAAGCAAAATAACGTTCTATTTATTTCCAAACGCAACTTGGCATGATGGAAAGCCATTCACCGCCGAAGATGTTAAATTTACTTTCGACTTTATGTGTAAGGAGCAAACTCATGCTAACAGATTATACCTACCATTAAAGTCAATATATGAGCGCTCTGAGATAATAGACAACTATACTATAGTAGTGTACACAAACAGCAAATCCATCTGGCAAATGAATTATTTCACAACAGCATGGATACTCCCGAAGCATATATGGTCAACTCTATCTGACCCGGCAACATACAGTAACTGGCCACCGATAGGCACAGGTCCATACAAAGCAGTACAATGGGTTCCTAGAGAATACCTATACCTCTCAGTCCATGAGAATTATCACCTACGATGGATCTCTCCTGAAGAAGAAGTAAGTGCCTCACTAAAAGATCTCCAGGAAAAAGTTTCCTCTTTAAATGAGAAGATCAAGGGCTACGAAGAAAAGATCACACAAATAACAGCAGCTGCAAATGCGGCAACTTCAGCTGCCAACATGTCTATGGGAATCGCAGGGATAGCGATAGTTATCTCGTTAGTTGCCATCATCTTATCGAGACTGGGCAGAAAAACAAAAGAAATTTAGAGATCCTTCAACACTAAAAATTCCTCTTCCTTTTTTTATTGTGGAAGAAGATACAGATACCTTAAGGATGAATTAAAATGCTGAAGCGATTTAAAAAGATCGATGTGTACGTCTGGAAGATAATATTGGTCTCCTCGCTTATTGTAATGTTTGGTTTTATCTTGTATCTGCTATTTCAGAAAATGAACCCAACCATAGCGTTAGCCGGATTACTACTAATGTTCATCGGCATAATAGTCTTTTTTTATTTACCCGAATACATAATGTGGAGAAAAACCACCGAGGAAAAACAATAAATAATGATAAGATCTCGGAAAATTTGAAGAAAGAATAATGCTTTTTGTTTAAGGGATTGGAATGAGTCTTTGCGAAAGCTTTAATTTTTTGTCTCTGTATTTTTGGTTGTGGTGTTGGTTTATGAGGGCTGGGGCTTTGGTTTTGGTTTTGCTGCTGGTTGGTGTCGCTTTTATTGCTGCCGGCGTCTATTTGGCCGGTTATACTGAGCAGAGGGTGAGGGTGGTTAATGCTTCTGGACAGTGGGTTAATGCGACTAAGACTGTGGATTTAGGCTTTATTGGGGAGGGCGATAAGATTAAGCTGGCTTTTAGGACTTGGGCTGAGGACCCGATTCATAGAAACATATTGATCACGCTGGTGAACAGTGAGACGGGAGAGATAATTCCGGAAAGACGATACGGACTAGCTGGATACGAGAACATAATATCTCTTTATTGGAATGCTTCCCAGGACGGATATACCACTTGGGGTGAATACTATCCGCCGAAACCCGGAAAATACCAATTCATACTAGACAACAAAGCATACGTAGCACGAGACCCCATCCCCATAAAACTAGTAACATTCGAAGCAACAATTATAGGGCCAGCCTATACACCATACCTAACACAAGGTATCGGGGCAATAATAGCAGGCATAGTGGCAATCACAACAGGAATAGCTATTCGGCGAAAACGATAGATGCAAAAATATTGAAAACTACAAGGGTAATTCAAGTTTAAAGACTAAAGAAATCTAGAATCAGTAAATTAGTAAATCATAGTTTTTACGAAAGTTTTCACTTAACTCAAAAATTAATTTTAACTCTGTTATTTTTAATTATTTTCTTCTTATGAGACTTATGATCATAATTGCCGCACCAGCTGTCGCTAGCACCGTTCCAACATCAATATATGGATATATGGTTGGCGGATGAACATAAACCGAGACATAGCTTAATTTCGTAGAGATATAGGTGGCATCAGAAGGAATGCTAATAATCAGTATTAAATCCATTGGTTTATCGACATCATATGTTATAGGCGCGAGCTTTGAGTATTGCCCCGTATATGATGTCCCTCGCGTAGTCTCCATCATTCCCTCAATCGCTCTTCCACTTTCTTTCTCCACAACCATTAATGTTATTGCCTGTGTTGCAGCAAACCTCACCTCAACTTTATCTCCTGGCTCTACAACACCAATAGGTATAGATAATGTTGAGTTCCCCGGCATTATTAAAGTTAAATTCTCTTTCAATATCTTTTTTTCCTCTTTAGAAGGCATTGATACTTGGAGCAAAATTAAGCCTATGACAAAAACAGATATTCCCAATCCCATCAGCATAAGCCGAGTTTTCTTCTTCATATAAATAACCCTCTAAATTTTCTCGCCATTATTAAAACACTTTGAGTGAAAATAAAGTTTTCTCTTAGGTCAATGATGAAAGCATTAAGTATTGAGATTAGCTGGATTGGAACTCTATTCGCATACCGCTGCAGCATTTAAGAGAGCGAATCTTAGTTGCTGGCTTTAATTTTCTAAGAAAAGACGGGTAATTTTATTAGATATTAATAATTTTTAGATGGAAGAGTACGAAAAGCTTTATTAAGTGTTACACTAATATTTTAAAATCTGTATGCCCTAAGGGGGGTCTTATACGACTGGAGAAAAAGTTGAGAGGGTCCTTACTCCAAAGTTCTGGGCTATAAGTATACTCATTACAGCGCTCTTCGCCGCGTGGTCTACATTTCAAAGCGGATATATGATGTACGGTGGACTCATGTTCAGCATGGGGCAAAATGTTGTTGGGATGCCTACGGGAGCTTTACTATTGATGGGACTTTTCTTCTTGTTGACGTGGGTAATACCCGATCTGAGAAAAATTAATCCAAAGCAGCTGCTGGTCTTCTATGGTATGATCGCCATATCCTTGGCGCATGCCGGATACTTTGTCCCTTGGTGCTACTATAATGGCATGATAGGCATTAGAACCTACATAACAGACTGGGATGCACACATACCATACTTCTGGGCCCCACCAAGAGAAGTATGCGAAGTAATGTATTTAGGCGGTCAACCTGTCGATTGGGGTTCATGGATGGCGCCTATGATCTTCTGGACCACCTTCTTTATGCTGTACACTCTTTTCGCGTTGTCAATAGTGTCAATCCTTGGCAGAAGGCTTGTAACGGAGCGAAAACTTCCTTATCCTTTCGGTCAAATGGCAGCTATAACTATTGAACTTGCTATTACAGGCGCAGAACAGCAACCTCAGCGGGCTAAACTCTTCTTAATCGGGGCTCTTATATGCTTTCTTTACTATGTGCCTTGGTGGCTGCACTTAGGATGGCCATCAATTCCGGATATATACGGCTGGTATTCTCCACCCTTTGGTGGCTTCTTCCCTGGTCAAATTAACTTAGGCAATTTAAATGGCGCCCTACCATGCGCCAATATATCGTTCCCATTTGCGCCGTTCCTATGGGCCTGGTTCTATCTCCTCACAACAGACATACTTTTAACAGCTACTATAACCTGGCTTCTAATGTATATAATACTGCCGCCAATCGCTTACACTCTTGGTTTATTCCCGGCAACAGCTGTTGATTGGGGTTCCTCGGTTTGGACTTACTGGAAGCCTGGAGCTATGGCTTATTTGGGCTTTTGGCCAGCGTTTGCTATAGTACCTTTAATTCTCGATCGCAAGTATATTGCGCAGACGATTAAGTCTGCAATTAAAGGCGAGCCTGCAGGTCCAAGTGATCTCCTATCATATAGATCGGCATACGTTCTTTTAATAGTGTCATTCATAATTATATTAGCGTTCTGGATGATTAGTGGAGGGGGTCTAATAACATCGCTCTGGGGTCTCCTCTACGTGATCATCTCCCTATTAGCTTTCGCAAACCTCCGCGGTGAAGCTGGAATGTTAATTTGCGCTCATGGATTTTGTGGATGGTTCCAAGCTTTATGGCGGCACGTAACCGCCACTAACGACGTGGCTGTAGCAGTAGCACAGGGACCAAATTATTCGGTTCCCATATATCTTACTTACATGACGACAAGCGACATTCATTATGGGACAGTCGGTGGTAAACTAGCTTATACGCTTGATACTCTTAAGGTTGCTGATCAGCGTGGTTTGGATCTGAGAGGTCTCTTCCCTGCGCTTGTGATTGGCTCATTAGTTGCCATAGTTGTTTCAACACCTATCGTACTATGGTCTTATTATACTATCGGCTTCCCAAGAATCGCCATACATGGAGACGGGATCTGGTGGCCAAACCAGCTGTGGCCTTCATCTATGAACGCCTCTCCCAGTCCATATGAGCCAAACGGACTTCTACCATACGCTTCATTCGGCTTCATACTAGCCGCCATACTATACGTGCTTAGGATGCGATTTGCCTGGTTCCCACTGCACCCGGTTGGACTTTATTTAGGCGGAATTGGTCCCTGGTTCCCAACTGGAGCTGCTGCCCCGGTTGCACTAATACTCAGATATCTAACGTTTAGGATTGGTGGGTCAAAGCTATACGAAGAGAAAGGCGTCCCATTGGCTGTAGGCGTGTTCATAGGCTTTACATTCTTCCTACTCGTCGGCGGCATAATATCGATTTGGAGAACATTCTACCCCGCATAAACTTCCTTTATTTTTATCTACCTGCTTTTCCTGATATTATTTCGAATCCATTAATACTCGCTCAGTCACTTTCATGTAAATTTTTACTTCTCAACTACTTAGTTCTACCTCCTACTAGAGAGAAACGAATATATCCAACCTGCTAGAAATAAATGTAAAAACCATTAGGAGTGAATCAAAGTCAAATGGGGAGCGACATCATTGTTTATGAGGACTCCGGCACGTTTTTAGAAAGGCTGAATAAATTGGATGAAGAGTTAACTTTCAGCGAGCGGCTAGAGATTCTACGAGAGATAAAGATGAAGCATACGCGTGAGAAGCAGAAAGTTATCGGCATTATGGATCAGGATGATCATGGAAGGCTTCTCCCACCGCCTGAGCTTAGAGAAATAGTTGAATATATGGGTCCTTCAGGTGAACTGGTCAGAGATGTGAAACTAAATAACTTTAAGCCCCTAAGCAATCACCCAAGTGGAGGGTTCTTTGGGCCGAAGATTTGTGGGGAAAACTTTAGGTTGTTTCTTTCCGCGCACCCAGTTTACATAAATCCTTTCAGTTCTATACTTGGCGGCTATATGGCCTATTTCATGAGTTACCGAAACCCGCATTGGAATCCGGATCTTTCCCCGCCACAGCATTTAGTAGAGGCTTGGAGTAAATACGATATTTATCCGGGTGTAGGCGCAGTTCAGCATTTCTGCCAAGATATGCAGATAGGCTTTGACCTTGGTTGGGGAGGATTACTTAAGAAAATACGCTATTATAGGGAGATTAACCCTCAGGCTGCGGATTTCTACGACGGATTGGAAAGCGTAGTTATCGGGGTTCAGGAATGGATGGCTAGGCATGTTAAGGCGGCTAGGGAGCTTGTTGAGAAAGAGAGAAACCCAACTTTACGCAGGAATTTGAAGGCTCTGGCTGACATGAATGAGCGGCTAATTAATGAGCCGCCTAGAACATTCTGGGAAGCCTGCCAGTGGACGGCTTGGTATCAGATGATTGCCCGAATGTATAATGGAAGCGGTTCCATGGGGAGAATCGATGTATGGCTTAAACCATTTTATGAGCGTGATGTGGCCGCCGGCATATTAACCGATAAGGAAGCCATTTTTCATCTCGCATGCCTGTTTTTAAATGATACGCAGTATTATCAGCTTGGTGGACCGGACGCTAATGGTAGAGATGTCACAAACAATCTCTCATATCTCGTCTTAGAGGCTGTTCACAGGCTTAAAGCGCCAGCCAACATAGGGATATTTGTTTGGGAAGGGTTGGAGCCTAAGCTCCTGGATAAGGGAGTAGAAGTAATGCTTGAGGATAAGATGGGTTTCCCGAAATTCTTGGGAGGTGACGCTCTAATAGAGGGATTTATGAGAAATGGGTACCCAGTTGAGCTTGCGCGTGAAAGAGCCTACTCCGGCTGCCACTGGTTCGCCATACCGGGAAGAGAGTATGCTCTGCAAGACTGCGTTAAGATTAATTTTGCCAAAGTCTTCGAGGTTGCATTTTGGGAAATGATGAATGATCTAAATGTTGAGCCGAGCGTGGAAGAGCTGTGGCGCCGTTTCGAAGCGCATTTAAGGAAAGCCATAGATATTGTTCGAGAGGGCCTAGATTTTCACATGGAAAATATGCATAAAGTTTTCCCCGAGCTGGTGTTAGACCTTCTCTGCTACGGCCCCATAGAGAAGGGCCTTGACGCATCTAATGGGGGAGTTGAGTACTATAATCTGTGCTTGGATGGAGCTGGCATAGGCACCGTGGCCGATTCTTTTGCCGCCATAGAATTAAGGGTAGAAAAAGAGAAAAAGATTTCGTGGAGGGATCTCGCCGAGGAGCTTAAAAACAACTTTAGGAATGAATATGTCCGGTTAATGCTGCGTAACATACCGCATTATGGACAAGGCGGGACTCACGCCGATGAATGGGCGGTTAAAATCGCTAAAACATTTGTTCGACTGGTTAAAGAGAAGCCAACGCCTAAAGGATACAACATTATTCCGGGGCTCTTTTCTTGGGCAAGCATGCTCTCTATGGGCCAAAGGGTTAGTGCGACACCGAACGGGCGGCGCGCAGGCGCACCGATATCGCAGGGGGCTAATCCTGAACCAGGGTTCGGTGGTACCCCAACGTCGCTCGCTATAGCTGTTGCAGCGGTACAATGCGGGTATGGAAATACTGCGCCGCTGCAGCTAGACATTGATCCAACAGTTTACAGGGGGAGAAACGGCAGTGAAGTCGTTAAAGCCCTTATACTTGGACACTTCAAGCTAGGCGGAACGATGATTAACTTGAATGTTATTGACAAGGAGAAGATACTTGAGGCTCACAAAGACCCCTCAAAATATCCTGATTTAATAGTGCGCGTTACGGGTTTCAGCGCTTACTTCGCCAGCCTATCTAAAGATCTAAGGCAGTTTGTGGTGGACAGGATACTTGCAGAGGAATCCTAGCGCCGAGAAACGGTGGTTTTAGTGGTAAAAGGCTTAGTCTTTGACATAAAGCGTTTCGCGGTTCATGATGGCCCAGGCATACGCACAACTGTTTTTTTGAAGGGGTGTCCTCTTCGCTGTTTCTGGTGTCAAAACCCTGAGGGGATAAAGCTGAAGCAGGAAATAATGTTTTATCCAGAGAAATGTATTGGGTGCGGCGCTTGCGTGGCTGTGTGTCCTCAGAGCGCGCATGAGATAAAAAATGGTGTTCACGCTTACTTTAGGGATAGATGTGAGAGCTGTGGCCGATGTGTAGAAGGATGCTGTTCTGGGGCTCTTCAGCTTGTAGGCAGATGGATGGATGTTGATGATTTAATTAAAGTGGTTTTAATGGATAAGCCGTTTTACGAGGTTTCAAATGGCGGCGTAACTTTATCTGGCGGAGACCCAATGGTGCAGCATGAGTTTTCATATACTTTCCTTGAAAGATGCAAATCTGAGGGGCTTCATACGGCTATTGAGACCGCAGCCTACTGTAAATGGGAGATTCTTGAGAAGCTTCTTTCCGTAACAGACCTAGTAATGATGGATATAAAGCACATTGACCCGGAGTTTCACCGTAAGGTGACAGGGGTAAGAAATGATATAATACTTGAAAATGCGAGAAGGCTTGCTGAAACCGATAAGCCTCTGATAATCCGCATCCCAATAATACCAACAATTAATGATTCGCCTGAAGAGGTTGCGGCAATAGCTAAGTTTATACAGCCATTTAAGAACTTGCTGTTTCTTGAACTCTTACCCTTCCATCGACTTGGAGAGGTGAAGTACAGGGCGCTAGGCATCAACTACCCGGCGAGCAACCTTAAGACCCCCTCAAAAACAAAGATGCAGGAGCTTGTTGAAGCCGCCAAAAAGTTTGTGCCTAATGTTTTTTCAGCGTGAAATAATATGGAGGTAAGAGGGTTCAGCTCTAGAAGGTTAATTTCGGTTTTAAGCTAGTTCACCAGCATTTTTCTTTATTTTTAGTATGGCTTCGGCTATGTTATCCATGTCTTCGCTTGTTCCTAGGAATAAGTATTGAGGTAATTCGACGGCTTCTTCATTATAGGCTTTTTCAGAAACTGGGAAGCTAGGCTTAGCTTCCACGTATCTTTTATAGGATTCACTCCACTTCGGGAAGTGTAACGCCATGTGGAGCGGTGGGTGCGGTTTACCGCAAGGTATGCCCTCAGCCCTTAAAGCCATGATGAACTTGTCGCGTGGAACACCGCCGAAACATTTCGAATCGTATTTAAAGCAGTATGGCCAAGGCTGATGTTTAGTTAATCGCCCATCCACTTTAACTGGCTCTACACCATTAATTTCCTTAAGTCTTTTATCTAGGTAAACTTGGTTCCTCTGCCTAACATTAAGCTGCTCCTCAAGCCTCTCAAGCTGAACCAGAAGGATTGCTGCCTGAATCTGCGTCATCCTATAATTATACCAGTTGATTATTTCTGTCGGTTCTATACCCTCCCCGGCGATGCCCCCCTCCCTTAACCTTCCACAATCCTTTATGGCATAGCATCTATCAGCGTAAGTCTTGTTATTGGTGATTATTATGCCTCCTTCGCCAGCGGTCATAAACTTACCTTGCTGGAAGCTGAAGCAGCCCATGTCCCCTATAGAGCCCGCCGGCTTATCCCTCCAAACGAAGCCGTGACCCCTAGCGCAATCCTCTACTAACACTAAGCCGTGCTCTCTACATATTTTAGGCAGTTTATCCATGTCTGGGGCCGAGCCATAATTATAGACTGGGATAATAGCTTTAGTTCTATCTGTGATGGCTTCCTCAACAGCGTTGGCATCCATACAATATGTTTCGGGGTTAACATCGACTATAACTGGCGTAGCACCAGCCATCAGAACGGCGCTTCCAGTAGCCCAGAAAGTTAACGCTGGAACTATAACCTCGTCGCCGGGACCGACGCCAGCAGCTAATAGGGCGACATGCAACGCTATTGTGCCATTAGCGACGCATATGCCATATTTGCAGCTATGGCTCCTAGAAAACTTTTCCTCAAACTCAGCCTCCTTAGGCCCGCTTATACCGACACCTCCACCCCAATATCCGCTCCTCACAACCTCCTCAACAGCCTTGACCTCCCTCTCATCGAAAACCGGCCAAGAAGGCCACTTTCTAACCCTAATTTTTTCGCCTCCCTTAATTGCTAACGCGGACACCATTTATTAACCCACCTAAAGTTAAGTTAAGGTGAAATGTATGTATTTTTCACTTTTAAAATTTTTCAATATCATTAAAAAAATTTATAAGGAGTATAATTATGCTCTTATCATTGGAGGAAGATTATATGAAGAGAAGATTTCTATTTTTTACACTGATTTTGCTGCTATTCTCCATCCTAAGCATGGAGCCGATTCTCGCCCAAGAGCTAAAGCGTGAAGAATGCCTAATAATTACTGAAGAGGAAGGAACGGCAACATTGCCTGGACCAAACTTTAACCCTTATAGCCCAGACGCCTGGTCCGTCTGGCATATGGGAATATTTGAGACCCTATACATTTTTGATAACATAAAATTTGGGTTGATTCCATGGATAGCTGATGGTCTACCCGCATGGGTCGATGAATACACTCTTGAAGTAAAATTGAAGGATGCTTATTGGCAGGATGGGACTCCATTAACCTCTGAGGACATCATATATAGCTATGAGCTGCCGAAAAGGTATCCTGAAACAGGGGCAGTAGCGCTAGCTATGTGGCCATCCCTAAAGAAAATCGAGGCTGTTGATGCGCACACTATTCGCTTCTACGTTAATGAATCCCTGCCATTTAAAGTTTCGATTTATGAAACGCTGTGTTTTGGTTGGATTATTCCTAAACATATCTTTAAGGAAGCGGAGAAAGAATATAAGAGTATAACTGAGTTTACTTTTGAGTCACCAATAGGCTCTGGACCCTACAAGCTCCTAAAATGGGAACCTACTAGGATAATTAAGGAGCGATGGGATGAGTGGTGGGGTAGAAAATATTTTGGTCTTCCTGAACCAAAGTACTTGATCTATATTCCGTCTACTGGCAACGAGGAAACCAATAGGATGATTTCGCTCGCCGTCGTCGACGGGCTATCCGCTATAGCTCCGGGATGGAAAGATATGCAGAAATACGGCGTCTTCTCATGGTTTACAGAACCACCGTTCGTATCGCCTTATCCGGTGCGGGTAAACTTTATAGCAATAAACAATGAACGATTCAGAGAGCGATTCGGTGAATACGATTCTAGGATAAAGATGGCATTAGCCTACGCGATTGACCGGAAAATAATGTGTGAGCGAGGCTTCTTTGAATTAGCTGTGCCGATAAATGATCCAACATTCATCTTGCCAGATAGCCCACTAGCTTTCCTAAGAGATGAAGAGGTGGTGCGCGACTACACATTCGCCTATGATCCCGATAAAGCGAAAAGAATTCTAGACGAAGCCAACATAGTAGACCGTGATGGAGACGGAATAAGGGATCTACCGGACGGGACTCCTGTAACGCTTACAACAATCGATGTTGAAGGCTGGACGGATTGGATGGCTGTTAATGAATTATTTAAGACATATGCTACTGAGATTGGCATATATGTGGAAGCATTGCACCTTGATTATTCGGTCTGGGAGTCAAGAGTTCGAGCGGGCGACTATGACACTATGACATATTCAACGAGCGCATGGAGCCCCTCTGGCTTATGGGCCTTCCTAGGTGTCTTCGATTACCGCTACCCCTCATGGCCTATGATAGAGGGTTCTCCTCTAAGATATAGGAACGATGAGCTATGCTCAATAAGAGATGAGCTCGCCAAATATCCGAATCCTTTGGACCCAGAAGTTAAACCCGTTCTTAAAGAGCTTATGGGGAAAGCTCAGAAAATTATTGCTAAGGATCTGCCAGCAATACCTGTTGGCGTGTGGGGATATGAATTTGGTTTTCAAACAAAATATTGGAGCGGTTGGCCAACGGAGAGCAATCCGTACCCGTTCGATGAGCAGGGCAATCCAGGATTCCTTAACGTGCTATTACACTTGAAGTCAACGGCTGCTCCAACAATACCATTGCCGCCATCAATACCTGAAGAGATGGAGGAAACAATAGCGTCCATCTATAATGCCACATTAGCACTAAATACCGCGGTGAACTCTCTTTCAATAAGCGTGGAAAATCTAGCGTCAATGGTTCGCGATCTACAAATGTGGTTAACAATTCTAGTAGGGCTAAACATAGTAATCCTAATAATAGTGCTAGTGGTTTTACTCTTTACGCGAAAAATTAAGGGTTGAGGCGGAGGTCAGATGGCTTCAATGAGAGCGAAATTTTCCTCTCCCCTATACAATTTTTTTAAGCGGAAAATAATAGTTTACGTAGCAACTTTTTATCTTGCTCTTACCTTCGTATGGCTTCTTCCTCATTTAATGCCTGGAGACCCGGTTCGCGAGAAGGCGCTTAAAATAATTGCTGCTGGAGCGAAGGGTGGAGGCACCTCGGTACCTGGGCTAACGGAGGTGCAGGTTAAGAGATTATATGAATACTGGGTGAAAGAATTTGGTTTGGATCAGCCTCCGATAATACAGTATTTAACTTTCCTCAAAAATTGTTTAACCTTTAACCTAGGAGTTTCAATAAGGTTTTATCCCACAAGGGTAAGCGATTTGCTCATGCAGAGTTTACCGTGGAGTCTAGCTCTACTAATGCCGGCGATTATAGTGGGTTGGATCCTAGGAAATTATTTGGGGGCTTTAGCGGCGTATAGAAGGGGTATCTTCGATAAGATTCTCTATCCGCTCTCGCTTTTTGCTTCTCAAATGCCATATTACTGGCTTGCGTTAGCACTAATATATGTGCTAAGTTTTCATGCTGGAATTTTCCCACCCGGAGGCGCGTATACAAAGACCCTTAATCCTTCCCTATCATTAACTTTCATTTTAGATTTGCTTAAGCATTATGCGCTGCCGTTTATCTCGGTTACGATACCATATATTGGGGGAGAAGCTGTGGGAATGAGGTCCCTTTTAATCTATGAGATAAACTCTGAATATATAAATTATTCCGAATCCCTCGGCTTCAGCGATAAAAAGCTTCTCTCCTACGCTTTTAAAAACGCTATGCTGCCTCAAATAACAGGGTTACCCATATATTTTGCATCCGCCTTCGGGGGACAGCTGGTTACTGAAGTTGTTTTCGGGTATCCGGGCATAGGGGCCCTACTGTATTCCGCGGTGATTGGGCAAGATTATCCGTTGATTCAAGGTGGCTTCCTAATGATAGTGACCGTTACAATAATAGGTAATTTCCTCATGGATGTTTTCTACGCTTGGATTGACCCGCGCATACGCATAACTTATAGGGGTGAAAAATAATGAGAGTAAAAGAGTTGTATAGGCGATCACCCAAGCTTCTTATTGGAACAGCAATATTCTCTTTTTTCGTTTTTCTCGCCACTCTGGGCAGCTTACTATACCCAGTTGATCCGTTAAAGCCGCAATTTGATTCACTCATGTCCCCCTCATTAGAGCATCCTTTAGGGACAGATATTTTAGGCCGCGACATACTTGCTCAATTAATATGCGGCACCAGATACTCGCTTAAGATAGGCATAATGGCGGCGCTCATAACTACTGTTATCGGTGTGGCAATAGGCGGTATAGGCGGATACTTTGGTGGCATAGTTGATGAGATCCTAAATTTGGCGTCGAATGTTGTTTTAACTATTCCAACGATCGCTTTCCTAATAGTTATCGCGGCTTATTTCAGAGAGCGCTCCGAATGGGTTATTATACTGCTCATAAGTAGCACGGCGTGGGGCGCTATGGCGCGTAGCATAAGATCCCAGGTTCTCAGTCTAAAAACGCGGGACTTTGTAGATCTCGCGAAGCTTTCCGGGATGGGTAAACTTAAAATTTTATTCTTTGAGGTATTGCCTAACATGATGGCCTATCTTGTGATGTACTTTGTTCTTAACATTGCCATAGCCATAGGCTCTGAAGCTGGTTTAAGCGCGATAGGCCTAGGGCCTACAGCAATAGTGTCTCTGGGCATGTTACTACGTTGGGCAATAGTGTGGGAAGCCGTCCGCTACGGGGCATGGTGGTGGTTTATTCCAGCCGGGCTTTCAATAACGCTGATCACTCTCTCGCTTCTCCTAATAAACGATGGGCTTGAACAAATATATAATCCGAGGGCCAGAAGAGGCTAGTTAAATAAATGCGTGGGTTGGATGAAAAATGCTGCTTGAAGCCGTAAACATTAAAGGCTACTATAATACGTCAAAGGGATATGTTCGCGCTGTAGATGGCTGCTCGTTGAAGGTTAAAGAGGGAGAAATAGCTGGTATTGCTGGGGAATCTGCCTGTGGAAAATCCACGCTTGGAAAACTGTTGATCGGATACGATAAGCCACCATTAAAAATGATTGAAGGAAAAGTTATGATTGATGGGATAAATATTTATGATTTTCCCTGGAGCAAAAGAAAATCTTTATGGGGGTCATTGGTTGCAATGATTCCACAATACTCAATGAACTCTTTAAACCCAACCATTAAAATTTCAGACTTTATAGTGGACGCTATGAAGGAGAAATTTCAATCGAAAAGGGTGTCTAAGGATGAGGTGCTGAAAAAAGCGGGGCTCAGGTTTAAAGAGCTAGGGCTCTCGGCAAGTGTGCTAGACATGTATCCTTTCGAGTTAAGTGGTGGAATGAAGCAACGCGCCGTTATAGCGATCTCAACGCTGTTAAACCCAAGGTTATTGGTTGCTGATGAACCCACGTCAGCACTTGATGTTTCAACACAAAAGCTTCTTCTAGAACTGTTGCTTTATATCGTGAAAAATAAGATTGTGGGTTCACTGATAGTTATAAGCCACGATATAGCAAGTTTAAGGCAAATATGTGATCAAATATACATAATGTATGCTGGTAAAATAGTGGAATCTTCGCCAATAGATGAGATCATAGATCATCCATTTCACCCCTATACAAAGCTTCTGCTAAACGCGGTAATAACAATTCAGCCAGAGATAAGGGAGCAGAGACTGAAAAGCATTTCAGGAACGCCCCCACAGCTAGTTAAACCACCACAAGGCTGCAGGTTCTTTGAGAGATGTCCAGACGCCATGGGAAAATGTAAAGATGAGGAACCCCCATCAATAGAAGTTAAGCCTGGAAGGTTCGTTGCATGCTGGTTATATGGGTGATGCATATGGCTCAAGACCTGCTTAAAGTTGAGAATTTAACGAAAGTATTTTCAACCGGCTTCATAAGGCGTAGAAATGAGATAGTTGCAGTAAATAATGTTAACTTCTCCTGTAGGTCTGGTGAAATAGTTGGAATAATAGGTGAGAGTGGGAGTGGAAAAACAACCCTTATGAAGATGATACTCAAATTGTTAAAACCGACCAGCGGCGCAATATATTTTGAGGATAAAGACATATGGGAAATACCTAATAAACAATATTATAGGCATGTTCAAGGGATCTTCCAAGACCCCTACTCTTCAATAAACCCAGTATATAGAGTTAAACACTTGTTCGCCAACTCCTCCAATCTACTTAAAGGTATGCCCAAGGATGAGATAAAAAAGCGCATTAAAGAAGTTATTGAATTGGTGAACCTTGAGGTGGATGTTCTTGATAAACACATTGATGAGTTAAGTGGGGGTCAATTGCAGAGAATACTATTGGCGAATTGTTTATTAGTTGATCCAGACATAATCCTGGCGGATGAGCCGACCAGCATGATAGATGCTTCCTTGAGAGTAATGATACTTAACATCCTCAAAGATTTGAGTGAAAATCACAATAAGCTCATGATATTTATAACCCACGATATAAGCCAAGCCTTTTATATATGTGACCGAATACTTGTAATGCATCAAGGGAGAATCGTGGAGCAGGGATCGGCCGAGAGTATAGTGTTTAACCCTCAGAATCCCTACACAAAAAGACTTATAGCTGATGTGCCGAGGCTCAAACAAAAATTTGAGTTTTCTAAACTCCTATCTTAGTTATCTTTTATCTAAGTCTCCTTGCAGCGAAGGTAACAGGACAAGGCTCATTAGAACGAATAAATATCCATATCGCTCCGAGTACAGTGACGGCCGCTTCCGCCATGAGCGAAAGAAAAAATATAATGTTTCTTTTTAAAATTTTCGAATTTTGGCTTAAAAATTTTGGTAGCTAATGTAAATTTGGCTACTTGTCAGCTGAAATGTTTTGCCATTTCAGTATTCTCCGGAAGATTCAGTATAGCGTCTATAGCGTCATTTATCTGCTTCATGTTTTTGGTTCTTACGTCCGTTATGAGCCAGTGGATGAGCGTTTCTCTACTGCCCTTTAAATTGGCTTCTATAGCCCATTCAGCCCTCATTATCCTATGCAGCATAACGTACTTGTAGAGTTTATCCGGGATTGCGCCTTTAGGTATCGGGTGAATGCCCTTTCCATCCACAACTACCTGGGTTTCGACGGCTATGTTCTCTGGAAGATTAGGTATAGCTCCCTTGTTCAGCAAGTTTACGTATATGGGGGCCATAACCTTGTTTCCAAAGAACAGCATCTCATAGCTATCGGTTTTCCTATTATTATGGATTGAGTCAATTAGCGTGGCTATGACTTCACCGCTGGGCTTGGGCGGTATCGCCTGCGATACAGGTTTCGAGGAGTCGAAGGCTATCCTGCTCATCTCCTCCAGATTTCTCCTAACCTGCAGTATTCTTATGGCGCAGCCTATCTCTGAGTCAGGGCCGCCGTAAGGTCCATACCAGTACTGCTTAGTCTTTAGGTCCCAATGGTATTTCCATGTTCCTCCGCGGGCGCTGTCCCCTATTGGGAGGTAACCGTAAATTCTATACATGTCTATGGCTGCTGGGCATAGATCCAGATCCCATGGGCTTGTCGTATGTTCTCTCCAAACAGCCCAATACTCTTCAGAGTTCTCTTTAATCCAGTCATCTAAGTACTTGTATCCGTCTTCACCCTTATATCTAAAATTGGTCAACCATAGGACGTGATTTAATCCCATCATATCGACTTCAACTTCTCTCATATCTACGAGCTTCATCGCCTCCTCGCAGCCTTCAGGCATATGAGCCGCATAGTATGGGGTCACGTTTTTACCCAGCTTCTCCTTGGCTAGACGCATGGCTAAAACGTCTATGGCCGCCCTATAGCCTAGGAAGCCGTGGCATATTCCGGCGACTTTAACTTTTGTTTCTCTGCCAACGAGAGTTGTGAGTTCAAGAACGGGGTTTGAGACAATAAGGAACCATGCGTTTGGAGCGTGCTCCTCAAGGTCTCTAGCTATATCTAAATGAAGCTTAAATAAGTAGTAGCCCCATATCGTATGGTAGTCTCCGACGTAATTCCATTCGACGCTGTTGATTCCCCTATAATACCCGTGCTCCTCAGACAAATCCCTCATCTTCTCGTAGTATAAGTATCCTTTAGGCAGAGCCGTAGATATAATGAAGTCAGCGTCCTTCACCGCCTCTATTCTGTCTTTCGTCGCGTAAACTTTCACCGATATATTTAACTCCTCAACATATCTCTTAGCCAAGGTTGATATTATGCCGAGCCTATAGTCGTCGATGTCCATAAGCCATATCTCGGAGCCACGTAAACCCTCGTTTAAAAATATGTCAACAAGAATCCTACTGGTCCATCTGGCGCTGCCAGCACCTATAAAAGCGATTTTAGGCCCCTTAAACATTCCTAACCCTCAAAAAATACAATGCTTATGGAAAACTTAAGCCTTAAGATGAGGAAAGCTGTTCTTGCAAACATGTCCTGAAAAAGAAAATTAATGTAAATAAGTTTTTATTTATGGCTTGAGGTTTAAGAGAATTTCCCGTAGCTCTTCGAGTATATCAGTGAGTTTTCCCACGTCAAAGAATTTTCTTCCAGTAATCTCGTTTGCCGTAGCCATATACATTTGGCTTATCAGAGCCTTAAGTCTGGGCTCCAGCTTTGGCGGCACTGTTTTCACTAGAGTTTTCCAGTTTTCTACGCCCCGCTCCCTCGCCTCCCTCTTAGCTTCCTCAACCTCTTTTGCCCATTCAGTCCGCCTGTAATATATTCGGGCAACCTCTTTGCTGACGTGGATCCCCTTATACGTGAACCTGCATTCGTCTAGTGTTCCAACAACGTCGACAACCATTAGCCGCCTCTCAGGATCGAACGCCAGCTCTATTTTCCCATCCTCATTCACTAAGCCAGCTCTCTCAGCCACATCGGTTATAGTCTCATCAACCTTTAAAAGAACGTTTTTAATCTCCTCAACATCCTGTTCGGTTAGCCCCGCGATTCTTCGGGCTTCCTCCCAGCTAACGTATCTGTCGCCTTCCTCAAGCTTCGTGCTAACGTCGAAGATGGGCTTAGAGAGGCGTTCACCGGGCTTGGGCATGTGATCCAACCCTAAATCTTTCAGGGTTATGAGACCTTGTTCAAGCCTTTTAAAGACGGATGAGCCTTCAGGTAAACCGTTCCTATAAATTATTTCTAGAGGTAGTAGGTAGTTTCTCAGTCGAGGCGTGTAGATACTGTAATCGTATTTGAGTTTGCCGTTCTCCACGTAAGCTCTAGGCCTATACACGTTCACCAAGTTAATCTCCATAATGTTTGTTGGCTCTTCCAATTCATCGAAATGGACAACCTGCCCCTCGCTGTTCACGAGCCCACGATAATGGGTTCTTATGTTTTTCTCCTCAAGTCTTTCAAAGCAGTAGGCTCCCATAAGGCATAGGGATGCGCCCTTCCCCTCTATATGATCAGGCATTTCGCCCCAATCAAAAACCGAGTAACGGTCTGAGAAGTGGAATCTACCTATGCCCATGGTTTCAGCGGTCGGCTTCTTGATTACCTCTAGATCCTTCACGCTTCCCATGTGCTATCCCTTAAAAAATCTGAGCAGCTCTCCTTTATATTCTTTGAAACGAAAATTTAATTTATAAGCTCGTTATATTGATCTTGAGTGGAACCATGTATCTGCCATGCGAGTCCATTGGGCGCCGCCTCACTCCAGTGTTTAGGGCTTACATAGCTAAGGAGCTTATTGAAAAACATGGTTTCACGCAGATCGAGGCCGCGAAGAAGCTTGGGATAACGCAAGCGGCCATAAGCCAATACTTACGTTCAAAGCGTGGGGTCAAAGACCTAGAGGAATTTAAGGATTTTCTACCCCTAATAGAGTCGGCTGCGAGCGAAGTGGCGGGAGAAATAGTTTCCGGAAAAATTGATTCAAGTAGGGTAGCGTTAAAATTATGTGAGCTATGTTTATCCATACAGAGGAAGAGCTTAGAGCATAAATAGTAGGCTAAGCATCTTCACTTGAAACGAACGGCGGTGATGTATATGATATGCGGGATTAAGAGCGTTGAAGAGGAAACCGTAACCAGAATGATAATCAGGAAAACCATGGAAGATTGGCTGAACATCGCTGAGACAGATGTTGTAATCGTTGGCGCCGGCCCCTCCGGGCTTACAGCCGCAATGTACACGGCTAAGGCGGGGCTAAAAACAGTTTTATTCGAGAGGAGGCTTTCCTTCGGCGGGGGCATGGGCGGCGGAGGGATGCAGTTTCACAAAATCATTGTGGAGACGCCGGCAGACGCGATTCTAAGAGAGATTGATTGTGGGATGGAAGAGCTGGAAAGCGGCGTTTTTATTGTTGACGTTGCTGAAATGATAGCTAAACTGGCATCTAAGGCCATAGATTCGGGAGCAAAGATAATTTTAGGCGTAACCGTTGACGATGTAATATACAGGAGCGATCCGCCTAGGATAACTGGTGTAGTCATCCAATGGGCGTCTGTCGTCATGGCTGGGCTCCACGTAGACCCCCTCGGGATCAAGGCGAAAGCCATCGTGGACTGCACTGGGCATGACGCAGAGATTCTCTCGGTCGCTTCCAGAAAGATTCCGGAGCTAAACATTTCCGTTGTGGGCGAGAAATCCATGTGGGCTCCTCAAGCCGAAAAGCTAATTGTTGAGGGCACTAGAGAGGTCTGCCCAGGGCTTTTCGCTGCTGGCATGGCTGTTGCGTCAATAGACCGAACGCCGCGGATGGGGCCAATATTTGGAGGGATGCTGCTTAGCGGGGCTAAGGTGGCGCAGCTAATCGCAGACAAGATTTTGGGAGAAAGAGCGCGTAAAATAACGCCGATTACATTTTAAGATCTTGGCTTAAAGCCTTCGTGTTTTCTCTAAAACCCTGACTTTTCTTCACTTAAATGCGGAGCCTTTAGTAGGATGAGGGAAACTTACTCTTTTTGCAGCCACTCTAATATCTGTTTATCTAAGGGTTTCGTTTTCCGCCTCTTTTTTCTAGGCTTAAACAGGTATCCTCCTATTGTTTTATAGGCTTTTTCAGCGAGCTCATCGGTTTCCCCATCCTTAAACTCGCGCCAATTGGGGTCATGTTTAAACGTTTGTGGGTTAACCCATTCTGGAGTGAACTTTTCGAGGTCTTCGGTCTTCAAAGATACGCATACAGCGTCTAGTTCTCGGTGTAGGCTCAGCGGGCAGGTGAAGACTCTTGTGAGGTCGATTTTATTCTCTACGGTTACTTTACCGCTGCATAGTGGCTCTGCGAAAACTGATGATAGTCTGGAGTTCACGTATTCAACAATGGCGTACGCTAGATCTAGGGGATTATACTTCTCAAGTAGGCTACCTGATATGCTTCTCTCATTTATATGGATGTGGCATCCGTTCCCAGACCACTTAATGTAAACCGACCTTTTAATCCCCCACTCGCTTAGAAAACGCGCTATCTCCTTAGCAACCCGTATTGTTTCCTTCCAGTTTGATAGTTCGCTGTCAACATCCCATGTCGGCGTACAGTAAGCGATGTTTGACTGATCATATAGGTCTTCTACGCGCTGTAGGTTTCTATAAACGTTAGCCGTAGCGTAAATAGACCTTAAAGCACCGTTATTTATCCTGTCCAGATCCCTTAACCCCTCTATTTTAATGGGTTTTCCCTCACTAGTGTACCGCTTAAAAGCTAGGTTACCGCTTGAATCTAGTTGGTGTAGGGCGACCCATCTCCCCTTACAGAAGTCTAGGATTTCTCTTTGTACGTCTGGGCGTGAATAATACTCGTTTAGGGTCTTCAAGGTATCTCGGCTTCCCTTCTTTCGGATGCCCTTTGGATGCGCTCCATAACGTGTCTAGGTAAAGATATGTCTTCTTTCCGCATCTCAACTGGCTTAACTATTGTCAGCCCCTTCCCCGGCAGTATCGCGACCTCATACATTTGTAGGCTGTGGTTTGTCTGTCTCATCTTCTCGATGAGAATATAGCGCTTCAAAACGCCATTTCTAACAGCTCTACGGAACCTTATTATGCCGTCAGCTATGTGTTCTATGCCCCAGCCGAAGGCCTCAGAGGTCGTTATAGCGTACTGTGAGGTCGCCATGACTGTGAAGTCCCACTTGAACAAAACCTTCTTCACGAAATAGGAGTATCTTCTAGCCATAGCTGGCTTATCGAGCCAGAAAGCCGAGAGCGAATCGATAACTAGGCGAGCTCTACCGTAACCCAAAAACTTTTTGGCCTCAATGACCTTATTCACAAGCTCCTCGATGTCTAGGCTTTGGAGAGACCATTCATCTTTAGCTCCCATTAGCGCATCAATAATCACCATTCTCTTCTCAGATATACCTTTAGAGAAATCGAAGCCGAACTGTGCCGCCTGCGTGATTATGGATTCGCGGCTTTCCTCGGTGGTCACATAAATACACTTGTCTCCCTCAGATATTCCCTGAGCGATGAAATGTATGCAGAGAATGGTCTTTCCGGTGCCCGGTTCACCTGTTATCGCTACGGTGAAGCCCTTAGGTATACCGCCCTCAAGCATAGCGTCTAATTCACGTATACCCGTCGATAGGCGCTCAATAGTCATCCTGAATCATCTTCCCACTCTACTTAAACCTCAATCACTCGGGAACGCAACCCCTTAAGATAAATTATTGAAGCATAGCATTAATTATTTTTCTTGGCCCCTACCCTTTCTTATAGGCCATCTTCTTATTGGAAAACGTTCGGCCTCATATTCAAGTACACTAATGGGCCTTTCTCCCTTGGTAGGCGGGATATTCTGGCGCTTATAGCGTTATAGATTCTTAAGGGGTCTATTGCTATAATGTTTGCATCTTTACTAGGCTTTCGAATGCGTTTAGCTATCTCTTCAACTATTAGGTTTTCAGCTATGAACTCAACCATGCATATTTCGCCGTGCTTTATGAGTTTTCTAACAGCCATATCCTTCAGATCCGTTTTATAGTCCATGTGCTGATACGCTTTCTTGGCAATCCTAATATTCTCTATGTAGTCTTTCGGCATCTCAAATTTTGTTGACAGGACTCTGACTCGCTCTTGCCACTTCTTAAGCCACATACCAGCCCAGAAGTTTATTGAAGTCCTTAAATCTGCTGGTTCTCTCTTAAAGTATTCTTCGATTCTCCTATAAACCGTCCGAGCGTCCTCAACTTCCAGTTTCACCTTCAGCCACGTCTCTAGATCCCTTGAGGCGTAGACAACCATTTGATAGTCAAGCGTATACGGCTTAAACTGTGGAATATAGTTCCCAAACTCCTCGGCGAGAAGGGAGAAAAGTCTATTGCGAAAATTCATGGCACTCATTAGGCGCACTCACACACTTCTCTAATATTGGAAGAAGCGGAATTTAAAAGTTGCTAATAAAACCTAAATACCTGTTAATCTATAACTCGAAGCCTAACGGAGCTCCAGCGGTAAACTCTCCAGTCTTGGGAGCCCATCCCTCGCCCCCATCCTCGTTAAGCATCTTGAAGCAACAAAGTTTCCGAGAACACCGCATTCTCTTAGGCTCTTCCCTCTGAGTAACCCATATATGAAGCCTGCGCAGAAAGCGTCGCCGGCACCAGTCGTATCAACAACTTTAACCTTAAATGGGTCTATTAAATGTTCTTCGTAGCCGTCCGTAACGTAGCAGCCTCTCTCCCCAAGCTTAACCGCAACGATCTGCACGCCCTCATTGAGCAGGATTCGGGCGCCCTCACGATAATCTCTCCCAGTTAAAAGGCGCATTTCACTCTCACTTGGCAGGAAAGCGTATGTTTTCTCTATTATGGGTTTAAGGGCACCTAAGCCTTTCCGGGCATAGATAACTCCGGGGTCAAAGGTGACTTTAATGTTAGGAATGCTTTCAATCAGCTTTCTCTGGGCTTCGAAGGGCGGTTCTCCCGCAAAGGAGGTCAAATGTAGAATTTTTGCGCCTTTAACGTAGTCCAAGTTTATTTCCTCGTATCTTAGCGTGTTGTTGACGCCGGGGTCTAAGTATAATGCTCTGTTTCCCTTCTGATCCACGAAGCCTATAACCGACCCGCTTCTACCCGCCTCGGAAACGACTATTCCATCCGTATCAACGCCCTCGCTCAAGAAAGCCTTTAAGAGTAGTTCGCCTTCCCTATCTTTAGCAACCTTGCCAATATAGCCAACCTTAACGCCAAGCCGCGCCAACCCCACAGCGGTGTTGGCGGCTGAGCCGCCGGGGCTTTCGCTAAAATCCGTTATCACGCTCTCCTCGTCTGCGCCCGCTAACCTATCAACCCTATAGAGCTTGTCGACGTTCAGCGCGCCGAAACAAACTACCTCAAAAGTCATGCATAATCTCCTTTAAGGATATAATGTATTTGCCGAGCTTACCGTCATAATTCCCAGCTGAGATTCTTACAACGCCTTTAACACTCATGGCAGCCCTGATGCCCGCTCTCATGGCTTCTTGAACGGAGTCTAGAGTTAACCCATTTATCACTATCTCCGGTATGTAGCGAACGCCTTCTGGAACCTTGGACTCAGATCCAAGCCTGCTTTTCAGTGATGGGCAATAGGGGTGGTTGGTTGTAGGGCCTATTTGCGGAAACTTTGTTTCAGGTTTTGAGCCGGCTGCACATATGTCGAAGGGTGTGACCACGCTCTCGATTTGGCTTATAGCCCTCAAGGCTTTTCTCCCAGCCTCTAATACGGCTCTCTTTGTTCGACACATGTACCAAAAGTTTCCGCCCATAACCCCGCGGCCATAGCCAAGAAAACGTTCAATCTTGAAGTCTGGAACCATTATTGGTACAATTATCATTTCCCGCCCGTACCGCCTTTCAATCCACTCGTATCCGTCGCCGCAATGCCCTATCAGCTCCAGCGTATCAACCTTACCTATAGGGTTTGGGCACGCGTCGAAAACCGATGTGAAGGGCTTAACAAGTATGTCCTGTCTGATTCTATAGGAGAGTTCCCTATAAAATCTCCTAACCGCCTCTTCAACAGGTTTTCTCTCATCTATTCCGCTCCAAAACTGCAGTATCACACCTAAACGCCCATCAGGCGTCTC
This sequence comes from Candidatus Bathyarchaeia archaeon, assembly GCA_038882715.1. NCBI lineage: Archaea > Thermoproteati > Candidatus Bathyarchaeota > Bathyarchaeia (SeqCode) > Bathyarchaeia archaeon. Next base: position 32,114 of record JAVZNR010000009.1, on the reverse strand, counting down.
ATTTTTCGGAACCCAGCGTTCAATTCCCCCCTCAATCCGCCCGATAACCGTTGAGGGGGTTGCGGTTGCATCTTCAGCCGCTTTTATGAGGATTCTTTTATCGCTTGCAGTGACAAGGATCCTAAAATATAATCCTTCGAAGGCTTCAGCGTAAGTATCCTCAATAAATGCATTCATCCAAGTCACCGCTCATAAATCAAAAAAATAGGATGGAATAACCATTCGATTAAGCCGCTACTTCTTAGGCTCTTCAGTCTTCTTCTCCTCAGTCTTCTTCTTTCTCTTTCCTCCGCAGCAGGACATGTTATTTCACCCAGTAGATTGCTTTCAAAAACCCTTTATTATGATTTTCTATCATCCATCTATTTAGCGAAATAACATGTCATAAAGGCGTCATGATTTTAGCCCAAGGCCCCTACTGCTTCTCCCCTAACGGTTTTTCTGAACGCTGTGCTCTCTTGAATTAAGCGCTCCATGTTGCTTGGGGTTATCCTCTCAACCCATGGAGTTTTTTCCGGACGCAGGCTCTTTATTCTCTCGATGAGGGGTAGACTACAGTAATCTTCCAGAACGCTTGTGTCCCAGTTTTCAGATAGGTTGAGTACGTGCTCTTTCCCAAATTTTTTAAATTGTTCAGCTAGCACCGCTAATATGATTGCGTGATGCGATAAGACAGCGATCTCGGCCTCTCTTACCGCATACTGGTTTCCATTAAACGATACTGTTAAGCCTCCGCTTCTCCTCACAAGCCTAAATGATTCAACATCCGTGATGCTATCTCCAACGTAAATTACGGATGACAGGTCTCCGCCAAATATTGCTGCTATCTCCCTAACCGCCTTAGCTTTCTCGTATCCGCCAATCGGGTTGACTTCCCTCATAGCGGCTCCTATCTTCATTCCCAAAATCTCTTTCCAGAAGATTTCATCGAGACGCTTTATCACCCTTCGAGTTTCAGGCGGCAAATCATCCAGTGTTTCTGCGCCTTTAGGAATCTCTATCAGAGGCATATCTATTATCTCTCTTCTAAGAGCCTTTATACACTCAACCTCCTCGGCTGGCATATGATACTTATCTATGTCGATTTTTGTGCAGTAAACATTTTCCATCGGGAAATCTATTGCATCACATAAAGCGCTTATGTAAGGCTCATAACTCGTGCTAACTATAAACGTCGGCATAATTGACCTAATGTAGCGCAGCGTTTCGCTGACCCCGGGGATTAGAAGCAATGTTTCCGAGGAGAAACGTTTCATAAGGGCGTTTGTTGCACCGTAAGCCTTAAGAAACGGCACTATAAGCCTAAGCGTGTCCCCAGCCTTATAGCCCGGTCTCCTGACTATGTCGGCTAGAACATCATCGTATCTGCTTAGCTGGATGAAGAGCTTATCGCCTTCCGGAATAAGCCAGCTTGAGAGTTCGAAGGCATTATCGTTTTTAGATATGGGCCCCTCACAGTCAGTTATGAAAATCTTCATCATGTTCTTTTTCTCAGCGCCTCCATATGCGTTATGCTCCGCTCAATATGCTCCCTAGACGCTATGTCAGCTCTGTACCATAAGGCTCCTCCCTTAATGGCTCTTATGCCCTCCATAGCTATTTCACGTGCGCTTTGAATGTCGTCGGCAATGCCGAGGGTGCACACGGCTCTAGAGGACAACGCATAAGTTTTTCCATCCTCCCGAATATCCATTGAGCCTGGATAAACCCTAATATTGTCGCCGTATTTAGATGAGAGTTTTTCAGCCTCATCTAGGATAACCGGCGTATCTATCTCATCCCTTCTAACCAGATGCGGGAAAGCATCTATATATCCACCATACTTTGGGGGCACCTTATAAATTAAAACAGCAGCCTTCTCATCAATGTTCACGCGTGTAAGGGTGCCCTCAATCATCCTATAGCATACATCGACGAAATCATCCTTTAAGAGCGCTAGGATCGGTATTATTTCGGGGTCTCCGGGCCTACTATTGTTCTCCAGTATCATCGGCCCCTTACCCGTATGTATGAACGCCTCATAGAATGGCATCCCTCTGAGACAAGGATTTGAGTCTCCGCCCTTAAGCCTCTCAAATATTCTCTCAACAATCCTTTTCTCCTCCTCCCAATCCTCATAACTCATGAACGGTAGAATATTGCCCCTATCCTTATATGTGCCCATTCCGCCGGTGTTAGGTCCCTTATCGCCTTCAAAAGCCCTCTTATAATCCCTTGTCTCCGGCAGCGGAACAATATGCTTTCCGTCGCAAAAAGCCTGAAAACTTGATTCCTCTCCCTCAATCTTCTCCTCAACTATGACTGGCCCAACCTTAAAGTTCGCTAGAAAATGCTCTAAGATCTCTTCACGCGTGTTAAAGTGATCTCCCCAGACGCCGACGCCTTTACCGGCGGCCGGGGCATCCGGTTTAACGGCAACTTTATTGTCGAGCTCATTCAACCACTCGAATAAGTCTTTTTTAACATCATTTAAGTCTTTGTAGTCTTTTGGGTCGAAGACTTTGAATCTTGGGTTTGCCTCCGGCACAATCTCTTGGAAAAGCCGTCTCTGCATAACCTTGCTCCTCTCGAGAGCGTACTCTTTTGTTGGGCAGATCATTGGTATGCGGAGATTATCCTCAACTAGATTCCTTACACCCTCGATTATAGGCTTCTCCGGGCCAACTATGCCAAAATCTATTTTATCCCTGTGCTTTTCAGCGAACCTATAGATGGCTTCCACGTTAAGATCTGGGATTACAGCGTGCTCTTTAGCCCTACGGACGTTAAACGGATTCCTTTGCCTATCAGCAATATAAAGTTCAACCCTATATTCCAGGCTTCTCGTAAAGGCATCAACCATAGCAGCTTCCCTAGAACCATAGGAGATCACAAGAATGCCAACGCGCTCCATTAACCATCACCTTTAACAACACCATTAAAGAGATTAACGCTTCGCTTATGTAAAAATTTTGGAGCACTTTAAAGGCGCTGCCAAGGTAGGATTATGTCCTTCAATAATGTTTTATCCCTTTTGGAAAAGAGACAAAAATTAAAACATATATCTTCAAAAGAGAAGATCACTTAAAAATGCATCCCCGTAATTTATTCTTGATGAAGCATGAAAAATTATTCACGCTCTTGGTAGCTTTGCTCCTAGTCTTAATTATGTTTAGTATTGAAGACTTCAGGATAGCTTTTTCTCCGAAAATGCACACCCCTTATATAGCCTATACTCCGTATTGGTTTGATGATGAATCGGAAAATTTGAAGAGAACCAGCTTTAAGCAGGTTAAAGCTGATCTCGACTTGGCCAAGTCTTTGGGCTTTAAAGGGATTAAGTTATGGTGCATAGAGGGATTAGAATACAATAACTTAACTGAAAAAGTCTTTGACTATTGTGCTGAAATAGGCTTAGAAATATTATTACCGCTAAGAGTATGGAGACAAGAAGAATTTCCAAATAATAATGATGCTATAAGAGACTTCCTAAACTTCTTAAATATCTTAATACCAAAGATTAAGGATAAGAAGGCTTTAAGATTCTACATACTGCATTATCCTATAGACTACTCAGACATTTACGGTTATGCTCAAACATGGTTTAAAACAGAGAAATATAGGATGAAGCTTCAAGGAATAATAATGTTCATTAAACAGCTCGATCCCAAACATAAAGTCTATATGGCTTTAGAGTTCGATCCAAAATTTGGCGCTCCGTATGATCTAGGCGTGGATGGTTTTGGCGTAGAACCATATAGCTGGAATACTCCTTACTCTTTCGATCCCCATAAAATCATAGAATACTTAAGGTATTTTGAGGATCAAGGATATTATGTATTCATAGATGAATATGGCTTACACACTACTAAAGGAGTTAATCATGGCTATTGTATAAATGAAGAAACGAAAACAAGGATTCTAAGAGACTTCATAATGTTCATATATAGTAAAAAATATCTATGGTGCTATTTCTCATTATTCAATACTTCTGAAGCTGATTGGGGACTAGCCTACGCAAATGGAACACTGAAGCAAAGCGGATTAATGATTAGAGACTTGCTTCGTAAAGTCACTATTTGAATAAGATGAATAAGATTTAGAGGGGAAGCAATAGCTGGAATAGCTAAGCGCCCGAAAAATGACGAAGAAATCTATGAAAAAATTGTTTCTTGTTTCCAGAAGTGGCCATTAATTCCCGGAAAATAGCAAGTCTTTTAAGGCCACTTAGGATACCCTAAAAAGATGAAGAGAGGAAAGATGGTGTATGCGGGAACCCATTGCAATAATTGGCGTAGGTAGAACTAGATTTGGTGAACATTATGAGCTGGATCCCGAGGATCTGATAGACGAAGCTGGTTTAATGGCGCTGGATTCCGCCGGGATAGAGCGAAAGGATCTAGATGCCTGCTATATTTCAGATTACCTGCTGCAGGTCACTAATAAGATAGGTTTAGAAGAGGGTTTCATGTCTCAGCTATTAGAGATGAATATACCCATAGAGAAGATGAGATCCTTTAGTTCAGCGCTACTAAACGCCTGCAACGCGATAGAAGCAGGCAGATACGATATTGTTCTCGTCGGCGGAATGGAGAAGATGACTGATAGGTGGAGCAAAATTAGAGACAACCTAATGCTGCTTGTAGATCACTGGAGCTATTATGCTGGTGGAACACCGGAAAGCAGTCACGAATTGCTTCTAAAAGAATATATCAAGGAATATAATATACGGGGCGACGATCAACGGAAGCTCATGGAGACTCTAGCCCAAATCTCCGTGAAAAACCATCGTAACGCCGTACTTAACGAGTATGCGCACTTTCGCAGAGAAATAGACGTTAAGAGGGTTTTTGCGGCTAGAGAGGAGGAGCGTAAGCTGCTGGGCTTATATGATTTCGCGCCGGTTTCTGACGGCGCAACCGCCGTAATATTGGCGAGCCCAAGAAAAGCTAAGGAGTACGCTGATAACGCGGTGTATGTGCTTGCCTCCTCTTTAGCAACAGACTTCATCTCGTATCCGTCTAGGTCTTTTAGAACAGGTTTCATTGCGAGCAAAATAGCTATGGAAAAAGCTTTAAAGATGGCTAATGTAACCCTAGACGACATAAAATTGCTGGAGGTCTACGATCAATCAACGGTTCTTGAGATGGTTTCACTTGAAGACCTGGGTTTCGTTAATAAGGGTACCGCATGGATAAGGCTTTACGAAAACTTTGGAAGCTGGAGCGGCTTTTACCACCTAGACGGTAGGCAGATCTTCGTGAATACTGATGGGGGTTTAAAGGCTGATGGAAACCCGCTCGGCGCGACTGGTGGAGCACAGATATTTGAGGTTGTAAAACAGCTTAGGGGTGAGGCCGGCAAGAGGCAGATAAAACCGGACGGTGACTTAATTTATGGATGCGTCCAGGAGATTGAGGGTTTCGGGACAAAAGTTTATATCCATATTTTAGGGAGGGAGAAGAGTGGGCAGTGAACCCATAGAGAGAAGAGTATCATATATTGGGGATAGGCTTAAGGGCAGCAGGTGCCCCTTCTGCGGAAAAGAGTATTTTAGGACGAGGAAGTATTGTGGAAGCTGTGGTAGGAAAAGTCTTGGAAAAATGATTGACATAGATTTCTTTTATGAGAAAGGGATTCTTGAAACATGCACGGTTATAAGGGAACCAACCAACAGGTTCGTGAAGCTCGGAGCATACATTTATGGAATAGTATCCTTCCATAATGGGGAGGTTAGGGTTCCGGGAAGATTAACCGACATGATCATGGATGGCGGTAAACCAGTGAACCTAGACGAGCTAGAGGGCAGGGAGGTTGTTCCAAGGTTCAGGCGTAGATATTCTGTTGACAAAAGCGATATTATACCAACGATATCTCTGGCTTTCACGTTCGCCGACGAATACTACCCATACCAACCATACGAGATAGTTAAGCCGAGCAAGGAATACGATGTGCCGGGCATAGTGGGCTACGGAGTATACATATCAAAGTTCAGAATTAAGGAGGGCGCCATGGAGCGTTCAGTCCCATTTATAGACGAAGACGCGATAACAGCTGCGGTTGAGGCTGGAAAACTCGCCCTGATACATTCTGGCGTAGATCACAGGCTTATAGGCAAAATCTACGTGGGCTCAGAATCAAACCCATACGCCGTCAACCCAATAGCATCAAAGGTTGCACAAGTCCTTAAACTCGGTGAGGAGGAGAAAGCTGAAGGCGTTCAAGGAGTCGACGCTGTGGACACCGAGTTCGCGTGTAAGGCTGCGACAAGCATGTTTAAGGATGCGATGGCGCTGGTATACTACCCTAAGGATCCCATAAATTACGTGATGGTTATAGGCGCCGACAACGCTCAGGCAGCGCCTAGGGATGAGCCCGGCGGCGAATTAGACTTTTTCGTCGGCTTCGGGGGAGCAGCGTTCATCTTTGGCATGAAAGACGTTATAGCGGAGATTGAAGGATGGTATTCATGCACGTCTGATACGCCGGACTTCTGGAGGAGGGACACGGAGCGTTATCCGCGCCATGGCGGGCGCTTCACCGGCGAGCCAGCCTACTTTAAGCATATTGTGAAGGCTGGTAGGAAGCTCATGGAGAAAATGAATCTGAAGCCCAGCGACATCGATTACTTCGTTTGCCATCAACCCAACCCCGCTTTCCCAGCTAGGGCTGCGGCAACGCTGGGCTTTAAACCCGACCAATACATGCTTGGCTTACAGGTCTCAAAATTTGGCAACACATACTCTGGATCCTCGCCAATAGGTTTAGCCGCCATACTAGATCAGGCCGAGCCGCATAAAAGAATAATGATTGTGAGCTACGGCTCAGGCGCTGGAAGCGACGCGTATCTCTTCGTGACGACCAGCCAGATTAAAGATAAGAGAAGCCGCCAGAAATTTACCGTTAAATATCAAGCTGAAAACAGCTTCATCGAGTACGTGGATTACACAACATATAGGAGATTCAAAGAAGGCCTCTAAAGTCCGCTAATAGATGGAAAAGTAAAGTTTATATGATGCGCCAATTCTCTATTTTAACCGCTAGCATCAAAGCAGTAGCCGGGGAGCGCTGCTTCTCGAGTCTCTGCTTTGATGTTAGTTCCGCGATACAGGACGAAAAAGTAGATGCCGACCGAAACGAATACGCCGAAAATTCTATGTAAGCTAGTGAGAACAGAGTTTCCGTTTTTAGAGGATTTAAAGGGTTCCCAGCGCTTTTCTCCATTGTATTCTAGCTTAGAGACATCGTCTTCAAGTAGCTCTGTTCCTGGGATCGCGGAAAAACGCGTGTTAGGAGGGATCTTTGTAGATGAAGATTAAGGAGTTGAGGGATGGAATGCGGAAGGTTGATCTCGTAGCGAAGGTTCTGGAGATCTCGGAGCCACGTGAAGTTGTCTCAAGGTTTAGCGGACAAGTCTTCAGGGTTGCTGACGCTATTATAGGCGACGAAACCGGAACAATAAAGCTGTCTCTGTGGAATGAGCAGATCGAGCGGATAAACGTGAACGACACGATAAAGATTGAGAATGGTTACGTTAGGTCATTCAGAGGGGAACGCCAACTAAACGTTGGTAAATTTGGGAAGATAACTGTCCTGTAAACGCGGAAAGGTCAACTGTATGTGAGGTGAAAAAATGCAAAGTGAAAGGAGAAATGATAGGAGGGGAAGACGCTTCAATAGAAGTAGAGAAAGGAGGCTTCCGCCCAAACCAGTTGAGCTGGGAAAAGAATACGACGTTGAGGTTAAAGAAGTTAGCCGGAAAGGAGACGGTGTAGCGAGAATACAAGGGCTGGTAACATTTATACCGAACGCTAAGCCAGGTGACCATATAAGAGTGAAGATAACTAAAATTGGCCGAAGGTTCGCGGAAGCTGAAATAGTCAGTCCATCCCAATAAAGGACGCTGAATAGCTAGGCGTTAGCGTTAAAGCATTGTCCGGCCCTCTCCTTTTCTATTTTCTTTTTAGTTTCTTAAGGTAGAAGAGAATCAATACCCCTATCACAAGTGCTCCAGCTACCGAAGCAGCCGTCGCCAGCATTCTGTAGTTTCTTCTCCATACAGCCTTTATCTCTCTTGGACCGTCAACATAGACTTTAACAGTTCTTTCATCCAGTATTATGTCTTTATCCGGGTTTAACCCCTCAAAATGATCAAATACTATTGGAATTAAGGAATCGAATTCTGTTTTCTCAAGTTTTATTGTGGCGTATGTGCCCTTATGATACCATCCGGACCCGGTGATATTTCCATGCTCAGTCTCAGCGAAGACGTAGTAGGTATCCTCTTTCGGAATTAGGGCGTTCAATAAGTCCTCACGCCACTTATTCTCCACCGGATCGTAAACCCCAAACCCCGCGCAGAACTCCCAGTAACACCACGCAATACCTCTCTTCTCAGCCTCCCTAGCTACAAAACGCGTCCATCTAACCCTAGAATTCATGTCGGCTTTACTGTAAGCCCCAAATTCCCCAAGGAGTAGCGGGATATTTCCATGCTCTCCAGCCCATTGAACCGCTGTATCCAGCTCGCTTGTAATCTGCCTTCGCTCCTCCTCCGTTCCCAGCCATTTTCTGCCAACTGGCGGAGACGGGGCAACCCATTCGGCGCCCTGATGAGTAAACTCAAATGGAGTGTACAAATGGAATGTAACTATTATGTTTTCATCGTCAGGTACGATTAGTTTCTTAAGGCTGTAAACGTTATTCCAGTCAACTGGCCCTATCACTATTTTTCTCGTAGAATTGGTCTCCCTTATAGCTTTAACGGCGTCCAGAAGCAACGCATTCCATAGATCGCTTGTTAAAGCATCATGCGGCTCATTAAGCAGCTCAAAGCAAAGGGCGTCAGGATAATCCCTATAGCGCTCAGATATCTGCCGCCAGATGGCTAAAAAGCGCTCCCAATGCCCCCGCGGGTCACGCATTATCTCCTCGTAATGGTGGACGTTGATTATTACGGTTAGATTCTGCTCTAAAGCCTTATCTATAACATGATCAACTCTCCTAAAAAATTCTTCGTCGATTTTATATGGCGGTTTCTCCTCGGCGTGGGCAGACCATCTTATAGGTATTCTAACAGTGTCGAAGCCAGCTTCTCTTACTATGCTAAAGTATTCATCTCTTATGTAAACCCCCCATTCACCCTCTCTAGGGGCTTCAAGAGCATTCCCAATATTTACTCCCCTTCTCATTTTGAGCGTTGTCCCTCCTTCATGAATCTGGATCGGTAGATGAGGACAGTGATCGCAGCCGAAAAGATGCAAACATAATGCTATTAAAACTAGAAGTGAGAGCAAAATGCTGTAGGCGTGGGTTATGAGCATTTGTCTCCCCAAAATATTAGATCGCCAAATCAAAGGTAAATAAAGTATTCACTCTATGTCCATTAACGTCAGCCTTTTAGCGCCCTTCTCAAGCATCTCCTTTATAGCTTTCTCAACATCTCCGGGCTTCGCATCTATTCCCCTCACAGCATCCTCTAGAAGGAAGGTTTCAAAACCATGTTTCAACGCATCTAAAACCGTGTTTTTAACGCAATATTCCGTCGCGAGGCCCCCGATAAAAACCCTTCTAACACCAGCCTTCCTTAATTCCTTCTCAAGCTCCGTTCCCTCAAAGCCGGAATAAGCCTCCTTTGACGGATCCGTAGCCTTAGACACAATGATAACGTTCTCCGGAAGCCTTAAACCCGGATGAAACTTCGCTCCCTCAGTTCCCTGAACGCAGTGCGGAGGCCAGATGCCACCATAGTCTCTAAACGAGATATGGTTTGGTGGGTGCCAATCTCTTGTAGCAACTATTAGGGCGCCAGCCATATAAAATTTCCTTATATATTCATTAAGTATGGGGATTATCTTGTCGCCCCCCGGAACCGGCAAGGTTCCACCGGGGCAGAAGTCAACTTGAACATCAACTATTATTAAAGCGTCTCTCCTTCCCTCAATCCTATACTTCAATTCGCTTTCCCCCAAATTATTTTCCTTCTTTCTTAAAAATATATAGTTGCTTTAGGGTGAATAGCGCTAGATAACGTTTTCCATAAGAAAATCTTTTTAGGTATATCGTATTAATTCCTTTGGAGGTCAGGTCTTTAATTGAGTTCAGGTGATTGTGTTAAAATCTCGGAGAAAACTGCTACAAAGATGGCTTACAAGGTTTTTGAGGATCCTATACCGTACTTCGAAAGTAAACATTACCCTTACACTAAACTTAACATTTTCAGTTCTGAGCCGTCTCCCACTCAATATAGGGAGATAGAGATGGAAAATATTTTCCTCAAAGTATCCTTTATTCCCGCCCTAGGGGCACGTATCTTCTCAGCGCTTGATAAGTCTTCCGGACGCCAGATCTTCAACCATATAGATATCATTAGGCCAGCTCTGATAGCCGCTAGAGGAGCATGGATCGCTGTAGGGTTAGAGTTCAATTTATGCTCCTTTCCATCACATACCGTAGACAACTTTTCACCGGTAGACTACATTTTAAGGAAGAATAGCGATGGGAGCGCGTCAATAATTTTGGGCAGCTTAAATTTGACGACGAATGTTGAGTATGCCGTCATTATAAAGCTGAAACCGAATTCCTCAAGAATTGAAACAGAGATAAGAACATTTAATACGAGTTTGCTTCCAGAGCGGTACTATTTCTGGTCGAATGCGGCGTTGCCGGCAAGCCAAGGCTCAATAATATTTTATCCGGGGTCGCGCACTAACCTCGGAAGTTTCCCAATTAATGATGAGGGCGTAGACTTAAGATGGTATAAAAACTATGTTAGACCCACAAGCCTCTTTATACTGGACTCTGAAGAGGATTTCTTCGCCGCCTACAATTATGACTATAATTTAGGCTTAGTTCACGTCGCGGATCATAACGTTGTTCCGGGGAAAAAATTCTGGACATGGGGCGTATCTGAAGACGGTTTATTCTGGAGGGATATGCTTTCAGATAAAGGTATCCCATACATAGAGATACAGAGCGGAAGGTTCTTAACACAGGGCATTGTTGAGCTTGCAAACCCGTTAAGGTTTGAATCTTGGATTGAGTACTGGTATCCTGTTAGAGGTCTTAGCAGTTTAACTTTTGCTAATGAAAGTGCAGCGCTCGCCGTAGAGAAAACTGAGGAGGGAAAAATTAGAGTCGAAATCTCATCGGCGATGGAATATAGGAACGTTAAGCTCGAGATTTTAGACGTGGAGAAAAGGGTGGTTTACAGTGAAACCCTAAATTTATCGCCTAGTTTCGCGGTGGTAAGAGAAATAGGCGTAAAGGCTGAGAAACCATTTTTAAGGATATTGTCTGAGGAGGGAAGAGAGATAATATCATGGGACTTTAGGAGCTACAGAACGAGTTTACCCGAAACCCCTATGTGGAAAGGCGAAATGGAGGAGTGGGGTTGGAAAGACAGCGCGGAGGAGCTTTGGCTTAAAGGCGTAGACTCGTTTAAAAAGGAGCATGCTGAAATAGCTAGAAGTTTCTTCCAGAAATCGCTGGAAAAGGATCCTGACTTTTCTAAAAGCCTATCTTGGCTCGGCCTGCTATACTATGCTTCGGGGCTTTATGAAGATGCTGAAATCCTTCTTAGAAGAGCCTTAAGGAGAAACCCCTACGATGAAGATGCCCGATATTACTTATGCCTAGCGTTGATGGCGCTGGGTAAGAATGAGGATGCTGAAAGAAACCTCTGGAAGATCTACACTTTTGGGAAGAATAGGTCATTAGCCCTTTATCTTCTGGGAGTATTGAAAGCAAGGTCAAATCTTTACGATGAATCTGAAGAGTTTCTTAGGATGGCGATTGAAGATAACGGTTTTAATTTAAGAGCCTTAACGCTATTGTCCGCCATTTTAAGGAGAGAAGGAAAGATGAAAGAGGCTTTAGAGTTTCTTGAGAAAGGTGGGGCTCTTATGCCGCTGGACTACATGGTTATCGCTGAGAGGCACTTGCTATCGTGTGATAAAGAATTAGATGAAATTCTGTTTTCTAATGCCCATAAGGTTCTTGAAGTTTCAAAAGAGTACATTTTCGCCGGACTATTTGATGATGCTGCAAAAATATTGGGTGAAGCATTGAATCGCGGAGTTAGGAATCCGCTGATATATTATTATTTAGGCTTCACCCTTAAAAAGATGGGGAGAGTTGAAGAGGCTAAGAAATATTATAGTGACGGTGAAAAGGAAAACGTCGAGTATGTTTTCCCACATAGATTGATGGACATCGAAGTATTAGGAGATGTCATATCTTCCCTCAAAAGATGTCGGGTAGCACGTTACCTGCTGGGCAACGTTCTCTTCTATGTTGGAAGATGGGAAGAAGCCCTTAAAATATGGGAAGAGGCCTCAAAAAATGGGTTGGAGCACGCGTTTTTATATCGCAATATAGGTTTCTCTTATAGCATTTTAACTGGTGAATGGGATAAATCCATTAAAGCCTATAAGCGAGCCATAGGGTTATCGCCCACAAACCACGTGCTATATGCTGAGCTAGACGACATATATTCTAGGATCGGTCTCTTCAACGAGAGGCTGAACCTACTTGAGGGTGCTCCGGCGGAGGCTAAAAGGTACGCGTTGATCGCCAGATTGTGCTCAGCGTATGTTGATGCTGAAGAGGAAGATGAAGCCCTGAAAATACTGCTTAACACGTATTTCGAGCCGTCTGAAGGATACTTTGGCTTCTGGGAAATATACGCCGACGCCCTATTATCTAAGGGTCTTAAGATGCTTAGGGAAAATAGGGCGAAAGAAGCCCTAGAATTATTTATCAAAGCCACAGAATATCCGAAAAACCTCGGCGTGGGGGCGCCTCACCCAAAATATAGGCATGATATTCTTCAACTATATTACGCTGGGCTCGCATATGAAATGCTCGGCGACCTAGAAAACGCTGAGAAACTTTGGAGTGAAGCCCTTCAAAGATCCGTTGACGTGGCAAGCGAACATAAGGTCTTCCAAGCCCTTATACTTATAAAACTTGAAAGAGATTCTGAAGCAAGAGCGCTGTTGGAGAAAATAATTAGTGAAGCGGAATCAAGAATCAAGGAAATACATGAAAAAATAGGTGACGCTAAGAGCGCCGTGGCGCGCCTACTCCACTACGATGAGGCTCTCGCATACCTGCGCTACGTGATTGGCGTCGCGAAGATTGTTTGCGGCGACACCGCTGAAGGGCTAGCTGAAATCAATGAATCTTTAAATATAACAAAAGCCATTAGGCATGCCCGATGGATTAAGGAGGGGAAAATCAGCCTTTCTTCCACGTTCTCATAAGGCTGATCGATGAGAATTAAAATCCAAGGATCGCTATAATTTAACTTCTCCTTCCCAAGAATCCCATTTTGTCTTAAGCTCATATTTCCAGTATTCCCTCTCTGTCTTAAAGTAGCCTTCTCTCTCTATGTCTGATCTATGGCTGAGATCTATGATCGAGGGTTCCTCTGAGGAAAATAACTTTATTTCCTTAAAGAATATTTTCATGCCATCGATAAAAGCGAATCTCAAAGTGTTATTTGAAAATAACCCTGTGTAAATATACGCTGCATCGCTTACAATTTCATCGTAACGAATTTTCCCATCCTCATAAGTATAAACCGGCCTCATGTTAGATCTAACCAACCCTATGGAAAGATTATGTTTCGCGCATACTGTAACCTCCCTATCTGGCAACCTAATCTTTATAGCAGTCGCGTTGGGATATCTATCCACCTTCACCATCTCTATTCCATCTAAAACCTTATCTGTATCTTCGCTCTCCCCATGAGGCCATAATACTGTTGTAAAGGAGAAGTACTCCCCTTCGCAAAAGTCTTTAGATATGGTTTGGTACACGCACTTCTCGGGAAGGTAGCAGCGCATAGATTCTTCAACGCTTACGGCTCCGCCCTCGATGGGACTAAAATATATTAGTAAGCGTATTCCCTCTTTGTTTGGCCACGCGAGGAGTCTCCGCTGCTCCATAGTTATCTTAGGATTAAACAGCGCACCAACAACCCCGATGCGCTCAATAGATGTGTCAAAGTACTCGTCTCCCATCTCATGAATTCTTTGTGTCCAGAAGAGATTGCTTAGCGTAAATTTCCCGTTACGTAAAATTTTTACGCCATCATGTACTATGAAAGCCTCTAATCCCTTCAGATATGTTACAACTCTATCCCAGTAATAGCCGTTTCTCTCATCCATAACCTCAGTGCGACTCACATCTACGTCTCTAAAGACTTTAAAATGGACTCTTCTCGTCCTGACCTGCTGGTAGTCTAGCTTATTACGTAGGAAACTAAGAAGTTTTTGGTTCGCTGGCCCTCCCTCCCGTACAACTATACGGTTATGATAAATGTCCGCTCTATACTCGCCGTCCGGCAGAGCCTCTCGATATCCTCCGTCATGGAGAAGAAACGCGCCGTCATAAATCAGCGCCACAATGGAATTTTCGTCAGCATGCCCATGATGCATTTTTTCAGCCGTGACAACGAGAGTGTTTCGTAAATGCTCCTTATAATACCAGCCAACATCGCCCTCATCCATATAGTTTAGCAACATGTATGTTGAATCATCATCCCATCCGCTCCTAAAAACAATCTTCTTGCCAATCAACTCGTCTAAAACCTCTCGGCTGAGGACGCGTGGCTTCATAGGCCCTATTGAATCATCAGCCCATAAGTAAGCGAAAACTGAGAAAACTCCAAACTTTCCTTCTTTCCTAGCGAAACGGAATATTTTATCTGCGGCGTATTTCATGTATGGATCACGATAAACCGAGGCTCCCTTCTCCAGTATCATCATGTAGAGGTCTACGGGAGACCCCCATGTAGCGTCCCCGAAGTCAGGTATCATGCCAAGCGGGCAGAGAAGAAAAGTAAAGTAATCAAAATAATATTTCAGCATTGGCGACTGAAATATCCGGCTATCCTTTCCAACTAAATCTATGTACAGAAGGATGTCTGCCAGCCATATCGCTGAATATAGCTCGCTGTCTTCAAGCGACCAATGCCCCAAGCTGGCGTCAACTAAAATATTACCAAGCTTATTCCATAAGCTGGCCTTAGGATGGTCTGGAAACATTTTTGCGGCGTAGGTTAAAGCCAGCCCCCTTTTAATCGCGCGGTTGTGCGGCCCCCACTCTGGAAAAGCGAATAGCGGCTCCAAAGAAAAGCCAATTATACGCTTAAATTTCTCTAGGTCTCCCTCTTTAATTATACCACTATCTTTTATGAGCTCGTATGCGAACAGGAAAAGAGTGACACCATTAAACCAGTTTACCGTCGGATACACGTTTCGTCCAATTATCTCTGAAACCATGCCGGGCAGCTTAACGTAAGTTAACAATAATTCCCTAGATTTTTCAGCGTACTCAACCTCTTTTGTAACAGAATAGAACAGGCTTTCTAAAACTGCTTGAGTGACCGGGATCATCGGGGGGTCGAAAATCTTTGTTTCCTCAATCCTTCTAATCCAGTCGTTCATTTGTCTATCAAAATCTTTCGCAGTCTTCTCATAATATTCCTTAATATACTCTAGGTATTCTCTTTTGGTAACCAAGGCCCTTCACCCTATAAGTCCAAGTGTCTGAACACCTAAAAACTTTTTCACATAAAGCACGAATCTCCCCGCTCTTAAGTTCAAAAACTTTATTAAGAGTTCCTAATTTAAATATGTGAGACATATGTCACAACGGAAAGTTATCCTCAGCGTTAGGGGTCTAACTGTCGAGTTTAGGGTTCCGAGAGGTATCCTTAGGGCGGTTGACGGTCTGAATCTAGACGTCTATGAGGGAGAAGTGCTTGGGCTTGTTGGTGAAAGTGGCTGTGGTAAATCCGTGTTCGCGCATGCGCTGTTGAAACTTGTCGATCCCAATGGATATATTAAATCTGGAAAAGTGATATTCGATGGCGCAAAAGATGTGTACTCTTTAAGTAAAAAGGAGTTGAGAAGATATCGTTGGAAAGACGTCGCAATAATCTTTCAGGGAGCTTTCAATTCCCTGAATCCTGTGATGAAGGTTTTCGACCACATGGTTGACACTGTTTTAGCGCATGAAAAAAATGTATTGAAGGAGGAAATTAAAAAGAGATCTATAGATCTCTTGAAGATGGTTAGGCTGGATCCGGAGACGGTTCTTGGGCGCTATCCGCATGAATTAAGTGGTGGGATGAAGCAAAGGACAATTAGCGCGATGGCCCTACTACTTAAACCCAAAGTTCTCATATTGGATGAGCCTACCTCAGCCCTTGACGTGTTAACACAAAAGTTCTTTATAAGGATCCTAAGAGATTTAAGAAAGGAATTTGGGCTCACAATGATATTTATAACTCACGACTTGGCTACTGTGGCCGAGATAGCTGATAGAGTAGCTATAATGTATGGTGGAACAATAGTTGAGATTGGCGGCGTCGAAGACATATTTTATAGACCAAGACATCCTTACACCAAAGCGCTTTTAAGCGCCATACCCTCAATAATTGGCGATATTAGTGAGCTGAGACCTTTACCAGGCCCTTTACCCGACCCGGTAAACCCTCCTCCAGGATGCGGCTTTCACCCGCGCTGCCCATATGCGATAAAGATTTGTAGGGAGGTTAGGCCGGAGTTGGAGGGGATTGATGAGGTAAGGTTTATAGCGTGCCACCGTTGGAGGGAGATAAAGTTTGATTGAGAACCCGCTGATCGCGGCTAAGGATTTATCTAAGGTCTTCGCTATAGGTGGCGGCGTATTTAAGGAAAAGAGGTTTATTAAGGCTGTGGATGATGTTTCCCTTGTGATTAATAGAGGGGAGAATGTTGCTCTTGTTGGTGAGAGCGGCTGCGGGAAGAGTACTTTAGGAAGGCTGATGCTAGGGCTTCTCCTTCCAACAAGCGGCTCAGTCCTCTATAAGGGCAAAGATATCTGGAAGATGAGTGAAAAAGAGTTTAAAGAGTTCCGCCGTAAAGCTCAAATAATTCATCAGGACCCGTATTCAAGCATAAACCCTGTTAGAACAATTTTTCAATCACTAGCGCCAGCTATGATTCAACATAAAATCGTCCAGAGTAAGGAAGAAGCCTTCAAAAGAGCTGCTGATTTGCTCAGCCTAGTAGGTCTCACGCCTCCAGAAGACTTTTTATCGAGGTATCCCTCAAGGATGAGCGGGGGGCAAATGCAAAGAATAATTTTAGCTAGGGCTTTATCGGTTAACCCAGAGTTCATTGTTGCAGACGAAGCCGTATCTATGCTTGACGCATGTCTCAGGATCGGCGCCCTAGATTTAATGCTCGACCTGCAAAGGAAGTTCCATCACGCCTACCTGTTCATTACACATGACTTAGCTATTGCACGGTACTTTGTATTAAAGGGGGGAGGCAGAATCATAATTATGTATCTGGGTAGAATCGTTGAGGTTGGTGAAGGCGACTCCGTGATTCAAAAACCAATCCATCCATATACGCAGGCGCTTATAGCAGCAACACCGATTCCAGACCCAAAAATCTCTAGGGAAAGAGAGCTACCTAATCTTAAAAGTCTAGATGTGCCAAAGATCACCGAGACAATTCCGGGCTGCAAGTTTAACACTAGATGCCCCTACTCGGAAAAAATATGCGTTGAGAGTTCTCCTGAGTTGAGGGATGTTAAAGGTCGACTAGTGGCATGCCACTTTGCTGAAAACTTTATATAGAAGTTCTCTAAAACCGCTTTAAGTGATGGTTGAGGTTGATGGGCAAAAAAGCCCTTTTAACGCTTCTAATAGCCGCTGTATTGGTGGCGGGATGGTTCTTCTACTTTGTTCCTGGAGCATCTCCTAAACTTACGTTGCCGCCTAAGGATGTTACTTTAAATGTTTACGTGAATCAAACCGCTACCTATAGATATGAATCCCCTGTCGAATCCCTTTTCGGCGCCTCTATCAAAATAAGCATAGACCATTTCTCAGAGGAGCTGATGCTTACAACCCAAGATTATAGAATTATCCCTCGCACCTTCCCATATATGTGGGAAGCAAACGTGGAGAAGGGTAAAAATATATCATGTTCCCTTTGTATTACGGCGTTTAAGCCCGGAAACTACATTATCATTCTACGCTTCCTGCTATCCTACTGGATTTTCTCTCAAGAATATCAGCAGAAGATATTTGTGAATGCAAGTCCTCCTAAACCGCCCGCCCAAATTAAGCCGATCTCAATATCGCTTAACAAGGTATCCTACACTCAGGGTGAACCTATAACTATAACTGTCGTAAATAATCTTAATGAATCCATACTATTCGCTAATACGGCCTGCGAGCTACGGTTCGAAGTATTTAACGGAACTTCTTGGGTATACGTTAGGGACGTCAAAGGGGATCCGACGTCAATCCTTCTGGGCCCCAAAGAAAAGATGACAGTAGTAGATATGCTGTATCTTTCTCCTAGCGTTCCCTTCCCGCCGGGAAGATACCGTGTCGGGACACGCGACATATATGAGGAATTCAGCGTCGTGAGACCGATGACGTAGATTAATTCCTCGCACGTTTAAAGGAAAAATTTATTTAAAAAATTTAAATAAAAGTTTATTTAAAAATTTTTTGGGGAAGGGTATGTTAAAGTCTTCATCTAGAGTCTTTCTTATATCTCTGTTGATATCTCTTGTTGCTCTTACGCTGATAGGCGTTGGCTCTGCACAGGAGGAGAAGATAGTTTTCAGTAGACCTTGGGGCTATAATCCTCCGCCAGTTGGACATTGGAACTATTTTGCTAGCGGATGCTTACCCACATGGCTAATTTATGAGCCTTTAACGCATTATTTCCCAGCAAACGGCTCGTATCTACCTCATTTGGCCGCTGAGTGGACTTATGAGGATTATATGGTGTTCACTTTAAAGTTAAGAAAGGGAGTCAAGTGGCATGACGGATCAGAGTTCAATGCGACAGACTTATGGGCTACTTGGCACTGCATCTACCTGCTTAAGGACAGAGCCTGGTATTACTTGAAGAATATAACGATCGCTGACAGCCACACGTTAGTCTTTTACATGAAGGAGAAGAACGATTACTGCCCATTCTATATACTGTGGCACTGGGTTGTCTTACCGCGCATGATATACGGCGATATAGCCCGAAGAGTTTATGAGAAGATGAGGGAAGGATACGATATATTTGTGGATGAAAGCCCATTTGTTGATCTGCGGAAGGAGATGCTGGACCTTAGACCTGAAAGACCGATTGGAACAGGACCATTTAAACTCAAGTACGTGTCTGAGACCGAGATAGTGCTAGAGAAGTTTGAAGGGTATTGGAGGGGCGTTCCAGACATAGATGAGATTCGCTTAGTTAGAGTGACAGCTGCTGATGTCTTATGGGCGATGCTCTCTGAAGGGCAATTAGATTATCACTGGGCTATTCCGACAAAGGAGCAGCATGACCTCATGGTGGGTAAACCCGGCTGGGTAATAATCGGCGTGCCGAGACCAGTCGGGATAACATTATACTTCAATAATAGGCCAACTCGACCAGACGGCTCACCAAACCCGCTCTACTATAAGGAGGTTAGGCAAGCTATAGCGTACGGGATAAATAGAACCGAGGTGGCTTTCGTCCAGTATCCGGCGGGCGCTACTCCAGCGAAATATAATGTTGGCTTTAACCCCGCTGGGTTATATGCTACTCTTAACCAATCTTTCATTGAGACTTGGCTTAAAGACTTCACATACGATTACAACCCGGCAAAAGCTGAGGAGCTGCTGAGAAAAATAGGCTGCACGAAGGGTCCGGATGGCATTTATAGAATGCCGGATGGAACAAAACTAGAATTTACTATGAAGGCGGCAGGATACATTTCGATAGAGGCTATGGAGGCTATAGCGGCCCAATTATCCAAGATCGGAATTAAAATAACACCTATATGGCTGGATTCAGCCGTCTTCTTCTCGCCTGAGGGTGACTTTTATCAGGGTCGATACGATATTGGCTGCGGGGTTTACGGCGGAGCAGCTTTCAGCTTCGATGAGTATTATCACAAATACTTGCATGTATATCCTGGACATGGGATGAACCCGATTCAACGCGTCCCGTGGAGGGCTGAGCCGGTAAATGTTACAGAGCTTATTCGCTATGCGCAAACATATCCGGCGAAGTGCACTTTAGAGGAGCGCAACGAGATCTACGCTATACTCTCCTATATAACGTGTAGTGAGGTACCCGTGTTCACACTATACTCGCCAACAGCGTATATGTACCTTAACGTGCATCGATTTGGAGGCTGGCCTGACCCGAACGATATATATTGGCTCGGCTTAGGCAGCTATGAGGCTCACGGCTCATCATACCTGTTCAGGTGGCTTCTAATAAAGCCCAACTTCGACTTAACAATATCCGTAAATCCAGCTGGCGGAGGAACCACCTCGCCAGCTCCGGGAACAAGTAGACAAACGAAGGGCACTAAAGTTACAGTTACGGCTACGCCGGCAAGCGGCTTTACCTTTAAAGAGTGGAGGCTTGACGGGCTATCCGCTGGAACAAGCCCAACAATAACGGTCACAGTGGACAGAAACATGAACCTTGAGGCTGTCTTCATACCCATGTTCGGCTTAACGATCACCGTGACGCCTTCCGGTGGAGGAACAACCTCGCCGGCTCCGGGCACATACAGTTACGTACAGGGAGACAAGGTTACCGTGACAGCTTCTCCATCCTTCGGGTACACGTTTAAGGAGTGGAGGCTTGACGGCACTCCCGTGAGCACTGATACGACAGTGACGGTCACTGTGGATGCTGCCCATACACTTGAAGCTGTTTTCGAAAGAATACCATACGAGATATATATTGGCGTGCCAATAGCAATAATTGTAATAACGTTAGCAGCATTCCTCATACTGCGTAGAAGGAGAAGAGTAAAAGCATAATGGTGAGAGGAAAGGCATGCGCTGGTTCATTAGAAGGCTGATTACGGCGGCGATAACAATCTTCACATCAATAACTATTATTTTTTTCCTTATACGTGTGATGCCTGGCAACCCGATTGACGTGATGGTTGCACAGCTAATTATGCAGGGATTAGACCCTGAAGAGGCTTATCGAAGGGTGCTGGCCATCGTTCCATTTGTTCCAACAGACCCGCTCTGGAAGCAGTACATAGATTATATGAGAGGTTTTCTCTCCGGCGACCTTGGCAAATCAATCTTGTACGCTGCCCCTGTAACCCAAATACTAGTGTATGGTATACCTTGGACAGTCTTCCTGATATCGATCTCACTCATAGTGAGCTTCTCCATAGGGATAGTTCTCGGAATGTATATAGCCTATAAAAGAGGCGGGATCCTAGACAGGTTTTTCTCAATATTTAGCTCGGTTACCCGCGCCATACCGCCATATGTTATAGGGATTCTCATAGTTATTATTCTTGGCGTTCAATTGAAATGGTTCTGGGATCCGCAGAGGGGCCCAATAATAGGGCCATATGATCCACGTATAAAACCGAGCTTCACGTTAGAGTTTATATCAAGCCTCTTCTATCACGCGACGCTGCCGATATTATCTTATGTTCTTACAACTTTTGGAATATGGGTTTTACAAATGAAGAGCAGTACGATCAGCGTGTTAGGAGAATATTATATAATGGCTGCAGAAGCCAGAGGCTTGCCCGAGAAAAAGATAGTTATATCTTATGTTGGGCGGAACGCTATTTTGCCTCTCTTCACAAGCCTAGCGATATCTATAGGCCACATATTCAGCGGCTCGGTGTTTATAGAAACAATCTTCTCGTATCCGGGCATAGGAAGATATATATCCGCAAGCATCTCCGGGAGGGATTACATGGTGATTTCAGGATGCTTCCTAATAATAACCGTGGCTGTGGTTTCATCAAACCTAATCGCAGATCTACTCTACAGTAAATTAGATCCCAGAATAAAGCTCAGGTGACAAGAAATGTTTAAGAAATCGAGAATTAAAGGATTGTTGACTTCCACGATTAAGAACATGAAATTCTTCTTTAAAGTGCTTAGAAGAAATAAGGTTTCGCTGGCTGGTTTCCTAATAGTTTTTGCCTTCATTATAATGGCTGCTGTTGGCCCTGAGGTAGTTCCATATATAAGGGATGTCGATATTAAAAAAAGGTTTCTTCCACCATCCTTGGAGCATCCGCTTGGTACAGACTACGCTGGAAGGGACACTTTTGCGCAGATAGTTCATGGGTCAAGGGATGTCCTCATAGTTGCCTTCTTAACAGCGGTTTTCACAACAATAGTTTCATTTGTTATCGGGATAACGTCGGGCTTCATAGGCGGAAAGGTCGATGCGGTGCTAATGACCTTCGCCGACATCTTTCTCACAATACCCAGCTTCCCGCTACTGATAATAATAGTGACAAGCCTGCAGAAAATCCTTAGCGTCGTGGAGATAGCTGCTATTCTGAGCATAGTTGGCTGGCCAGCCCTAGCTAGAGCCATAAGATCTCAGGTGCTCTCTATTAAGGAGAGGGAGTTCATAGAGAGCGTTGTATGTTTGGGTTTAAGCAAAATACATATACTTTTCGGTGAAATACTTCCAAACCTGCTCCCATATATATTCATGAACTTGATTTTGTCTACCATCGGAGCAATTTATTCGCAAGTTGGATTATACTTTATTGGAGCTCTACCATTCACCGCAACCAACTGGGGCGTGATGATACAGACAGCCATAAACCAAGGTGCGCTAGTTAATCCCCGCGTCTGGTGGTATCTGTTGTCACCATTAGCATGCATAATTCTCATTCAAGCAGGATTCATACTCTTCATGCATGCCCTTGAAGAAATTTTTAACCCTAGGCTGAGAACAGAAGCCTGACATAAGCGTTGATAAATGCATGGAATAAACATAAAGTCTTTTAAACCTTACCTTCAAAAGATTCTAAAAAGGATCCTTTCAGAAGAAATAATTTGGGATTAAAGAGGCATGAGAGAAGATAAAACCATTAGACTTTTAATGCTTAATGATAACCGCTCCGATTAAAACCTTCATGCCACTTCATGAGAGTTATCTTTCCCTCTAATACGAGCAGACACCTGTTGGGCATTCCCCCGCATACTCAGTTGGCGCCTGAACGTAGGGCGCTGCCATAGTTGCGCTTGAACTTGACGCTTGTACTCCTCCAACGACCAGAACCTGCTCAGCTCTGCTTCCATATCGATATACCGTTATACCTTTACACTTGAGTTTCCACGCCATCATGAAGATTCTTTTAACATCCTCTATGGTTGCCTCGTGGGGTAAATTAACTGTTTTCGAGACAGCGTTGTCCGTGTATTTCTGGAACGCTGCTTGCATACGCACATGCCATTCAGGCGCTATTTCAAGGGCGGTTACAAACAGCCTTTTAACGTCTGACGGAACCTCATTTAACCCTTGAACAGAACCCGTCTTAGCGATCTTTGAAATCAGATCAGTGCTGTAGAAGCCTCTCTCTTTCGCTATCTGCTCAAAGACCGGGTTAACCTCAAAGAGCTGTGTCCCCATAACGTTTCTGACGAACGCCACCGCGAAAAGCGGCTCTATCCCGCTGGATGTTCCGGCAATTATGCTTATTGTCCCGGTTGGGGCTATCGACGTTACGGTCGCGTTCCTCATAGCCTTATAGCCCATCTTCTCCCACACGCTGCCGGGAAAGTTTGGGAAAGCGCCCCTCTCCTCACCGAGTTCAGCGGACTTTTTCCTAGCCTCCTCAGAGATGAATGACATGACCTTCTCGGCTGTTGCAACCGCCTCCTCTGAATCATATGGTATGCCCATCTTTATGAGCATCTCGGCGAAGCCCATTACGCCTAAACCTATCTTCCTATTCGCTTTGGTCGCCTTCTCAATCTGCGGTATAGGATACCTGTTAGCGTCTATAACGTTATCTAGGAAGTGAACAGCGATCCTAACGGTTCGCCTAAGCTTATCCCAATCAACCTCGCCATCCCTAACCATTCTAGACAGGTTTACAGATCCTAGATTGCAGCTCTCGTAGGGTAGAAGTGGGACTTCACCACATGGATTCGTGCTCTCAATAACACCGACATGCGGTGTCGGATTCCTCCGGTTAATCTCGTCGAGGAACACTAAGCCGGGATCGCCGGTCTTCCAAGCTGCTGTCGCCATTAAATCGAAAATAGCTCTAGCCTTCAAACGCTTAACTACGGCGCCATTTCTAGGGTTAACTAGGCTATAGTATCCGTCGTTTTCAACAGCCTCCATAAATTCGTCTGTTACGCCGACAGATATGTTGAAATTCGTTAATACGCCCTCCTTCTCTTTAGCTGTGATAAACTCGATTATGTCCGGATGGTCAACCCTAAGTATGCCCATATTAGCGCCCCTGCGTCTCCCACCCTGCTTAATTACTTCGGTTGCGACATCAAAGATCTTCATAAAGGAGACAGGGCCGCTGGCAACACCCATAGTTGATTTGACAACGTCACCTTTAGGTCTAAGCCTAGAAAACGAGAAGCCTGTCCCCCCACCGGACTTATGTATCAGCGCCATATATTTTAGCGCGTCGAATATCTCCTCTATGGAGTCGCCAATAGGTAGAACGAAGCAGGCTGAGAGCTGACCTATATCTGTGCCAGCGTTCATAAGCGTCGGTGAATTTGGAAGCCATTCGAGGTTAGCCATAATCCTATAGAATTCTTCCTCAACCCCCTCTATGTCCGCGCTCTTATCGTAGAGGGCGTCAATCCTAGCTATCGCTCTAGCAACTCTCCGAAACATTTGTGAGGGCGTCTCGACGACTCTTCCAGCTTCATCCTTTAGGAGATATCTGCGTTCCAAGACAGCTATCGCGTTTAGTGAGAGTTTTAGGTCATCGGTTACCCCAAGCAGCCTCTTTTTCTCTCTTAGCTCAGCCCGCTGATGCCTATAAAGTATGTACGCTTTAGCGACAGAATCGTAGCCATTCTTTATTAAGACTTGCTCAACAACGTCCTGCACGTCTTCGACGCTTGGTATACTGTCCCTGAATCGTTCTTCCAGTATAGATACAACCTGCGCTGAAAGATTTGCGGCTAAATTCCCGTCCTCACCCTTAACGGCTTGAATAGCCTTATGGATGGCTTTAGTAATCTTGCTTGGATCGAATTCAACTATTCTGCCATCCCTTTTGCGAATTAGAGAAATAGGCATTTCGCAGCCCCAAAAATAGTATGGTTGAAGTGGCTTTAATACGTTATGGGAATCGAAAAGAGCAGAAGATTAACCGATCCCTATTTTACTAAAGGTTTAACGATTCTTTAGTTCCCTTGATATGTTTCATGGATAATTCTACGTTCTCCAATTCTTTCTTTAAATAATTAAATGCTAACGCCAGCTCCTCCGGAGCCAGCTCCCTAACCCTCCTATTATGGAAAGGCATGGTGTTAGCCAAGCGAATAAGGTTTTCCCTTGAAATATGAGCACCACTAAGGAAAGATGCTACAGCGTTTCTCAGCTTCCTGTTTTTCTGGGTGAAGACCACGCGTATAAAACTGAAAAATTCTTCCTCCCCATCGACTTGGAAGGGAGGTTTTCTAGGTTTCAGGCGTACAATCATGGAATTCACTTTTGGGGTTGGCCAGAATGATTCCTTAGGAATATGGTCTAAAAGATCCACGTCAGCGCGATAATAGACGGATACGGTGAGCCTTCCATAATCCTTAGTGCCGGGCAAAGCCGCTAAACGCCTACTAAACTCTTCTTGGAAAGTTAGGACTGCGCACTTAAAATCTCTTTTAAGGAGCCAGAATAGCAGCGGCGAAGATATAGAGTAGGGTGGAACCGAAACAACTTTATCAAATGCAAGCGCTTGTATCTTCAATATATCCCCCTTCAAAACTTTAACGTTTCTGTAGTCACCTAGTCTCTGACTTAAAATTCTAAATAAATTCGGATCCACCTCTACGGCTATGATCTGCCCCGACACTTTAGCCAATCGCTCTGTAAGAAAACCTAAACCAGCCCCAACCTCTAGAATCGTGTCGTCCCTACATATCGACGCATACGATATTATCCTGTCTAAGATCTCACCTTCAACAAGAAAGTTTTGACCTAGCCTCCTTTTAGGGTGTATCCCATAGGTTTTCAAGATCCTTTTGGTTTCCTCCAACAAACTCATCTTCACAACGAGGCTCCTAACAGCATTAAATTATAATGAGGGTTCATTTATGATGGTCTGGTGAAAAGCCTATATTTGCAGTCGCTGGAGAGCTCCTCTATAATCCTCTTAGCTATCAACTTAACGGGGCTCGGTATACCCGTACGCTTCTGCAGATCTTGAAAGCTTTCAAAAGGTTTTTTCTCCCGTTCCTCTAAAATCTTCCACATATATTTTTTCCCAATGCCTGGAATAAGCTCTAAGGCATGCATTCTTGGAGTTACGGGCTTGGCGGTGTTAAAAAAGTTTACGAAATATTTCTCTCTGCTTAAAACTATCTTTTCAATAACGTTTTCGAGTTCCATTTTTGCGTTAGCCGTTAGCTCCTCATAGCTCATCCTCCCAATAATGTACAAGATTTCTTCCCGAGGATCTTTCCCTATGAAAACCCTTTCAGCTGGCTTAAGCACAACCCCCTCTCTCACAACAGCCTCCAGTAAAGTGAAATGTTCCTCACCTATAAGCTGGACGACTGCTCCGGCCCTCCGCTTCAATCTTAACCCGGGTCTCCCATATGGAAGATAGTCAATTACGTAAGCATACTCCTCGTAAACCTGCTGATGAAATCTTTCTCTCCGCTCCACTATAACCACTTTCCCAAATTAACCTTCTAAGAAACGCCCGTCAAACATGTGAATATAATGCTACACACTATTATATTTGGCGAAATCTTCCTTCAATATCTTTAGAGGGAGATTCGCTTTTAAGTCTAGAGCTGAGAAAATAATCTATATCCATTGAACCTATCACATTGCATCACCGAGCGCTAAAATCTTTACCTATAAATTATTTTAGGATGAAAACTATGTAATAAGTTTTCTTAGTGATTCTCCCTATATTTATCTAAGATACTTAAAATCTTTTCAAGCCTCGATGTCTCAATTATTTTTCTTCCTCCGCTAAGAAACATTCTTATTTCTTCAATGCTCCTCGGCATTATATTAACTATTTGAACAGCTTCCTCCTCGTCTAGAATACCCTCAGCCATCAACTCCTCTAAAAGCCTTCTAGCGGCATCCGGCTTCAAATAGGACATTTTAGCCGTGTAATCTAGAGATCTACGCTGAAATTGATCTAAATTCTCTTCGCCTAAGGACTCAAGTATAAATTTAGCCTCAGGTATCGTTATCGGTCGCACCTTTAAAATCCTTCTAGGCATTTTTCCCTCCTCTTCTTACGTGAATGGCTTAATGTGTTCAGGTCTCACGATTATCAGTTTTGAGGCTTCCCCTTGCGTTACGTTAACCTCGTATGATCTACCCCTTTTAGCAACAATCACGCCGACTCTGCCATGATATCTGCGGTGCGGCATGCCCTTATGTATGCTTGGATCTATATCAATTACCACTTTATCACCGGGCTTATATTCATAAAGCAGCCTACTTAAGCTACTTTTCCCCCTTTCTCTGACCCTTTTTCTCAACAGGGCTCGGGTTTTCCTACGGTAGCCGTGAGATAAGGGCATTTATGCTCACCTCTTAATGAAAACATTTAATACGTCTAGCTCAACGGGCTCCGCTCTAGCGTTAATTATCTTTGAAACGCTTGGATCCGTTCGCCCGTTGTCTCCGGTAACCAGCTCCTTCACGTATAAACCTCCTTGGCATCTAAGTCTCATTTCCACGCTATCTCTTGATAACCTTTTAATCTTAATCCCATATATGTGTTTTTCTCGTAATCTGTCTGATCTACTGCGCAACACGCGTGTCGGAGTACGCTGGCTTATGGTCGCGTTTGTAAGTTCCTTCTCCAACTTCGCTAATTCCTCGTCCGTGACTTCCCTATCAAACTTCACGATAACCTTATAAATTTTTTGTGTTTCCTCCAAGCCTTTAAGCTCTCTAACATCCTCTTTATCGGCGAATCTAAGGTTTAATACTTTAACCTTCCCCTTAGCGTAATCGTTAATGGCCTTCTCCAAAACCTTCAAATCTATATTTCTCTTCTTAGGTTTCTTAACCTCGATCACAAAAGGTCTGCCGCGTCCAAGCATACGGGCATCCCTATCCTCTCGCCCAGCGGCGTGAAAAGAGGTGTCTTCGCCAAGCGTCATCTCCAGTATTGGTTTAGCGATTAACTCTTCAACTGATTCAGGGTACATCTTTCCAGTCCAGCCGCATCTCTCACACCCTTTTCCACGGCATTTAATGCAAACCCATTTTGACTGAGGTATCCCGCGTACAAGCTTCCTGTATCTTCCAGATATGTAAAGCGAGTTAACCTGAAGCCTAATCTCATCGGTAAACGGGTTCACGATAGCAACCATTTGGGGTCTAAGATAATTAACAGTCTTGTTAAGTCTCCGCGAAATCTCCTTTCCAATCAACCTACTGAGCTCATTTTTTATGCTCTCACCATACTGGACTCCAAGTTCAGCTTTAAACTCGTCTTCGCGCTCCTCAACCTCCAACGGAAGCCTAATTCCCACTAGAAAATCATCAAATTCATATTCTTCAAGCTCCTTAATCACCCTTTCAACAATAAATTGAAGTTTCTCAAAACATCCGTCACAGAGAAAGCACTTCTTCTTTTCGCCAGCCCTTCTTCTCTGCTTTCTAAGCAGTTCTCGCGCCATTTCAAATGAGCCATTAGTTGCCAGCAGTCTAAGTGTGGCGACCCCTCTCTCCCTCTCCTTCATATCCTTCGACAAAGCCATCTCATGGGCGCCCATCGTAAGCAGCATTTTAATAGACTTACCCCTATCACAATTATCCACTCCAAACCCTAAGAAAGCGAATTGTCTACCTAAACAATAATCACATAGTGGATACTTCTCAAGCATCTTGAGAGAAACCTCAAGAATCCGCTTAAAATCTGCACCACCAATATCAGTCAAAGATGAACACCAGCCTCTTCTATATATTTGCACGCTTCTCCCCCGGAAAAATATTTCTCTGAGAGAACAAGTAATAAAAGGGTGGATCCATACAAGCTTAAAATCTAAAAAATTTATATGTAAGGTAAGAAAAAATATATTGGGCAGCCGCGGTAGCTCAGTGGGAGAGCACCCGGCTGAAGAACCAAACAAACCCCGTCTGAAACCGGGCTGTCGCCGGTTCAAGTCCGGCCCGCGGCACCAGTTCTCCGGGTTCAATTCCATTCCCCATCTTTTTTAAGTCCAGCGAATATGAGTTTAGCGTGAAGGATGAGATTGTTGAGAAGCTTGTTGCCTTGGGTGCGGGGCTCGGGTTTGAGGCTGAGAGCGAAGTCTCCATAGCCAGCGGTGCTAGGGTTGATGTTGTTTGGGGGCTAGGATTGGAAACCTCGGTGTAGTAAATTACGTCTTCGAGGTTCGTAGGGCTGGTTCAATAGACTCAGCGATACTAAACCTAATGAAGGCTAAGAACAACCCCACGGTACAGAAGCTGATAGTTGTCTCAAACACAAGGAACCTAAAGATTATGGAGAAGGAGGTCTCAACGCTACCGGAGGAATTTAGGAGGATCGTATCCTATATGGAGGCAAAGGCCTAAAAGCCTTTTAGAGAGACCAGCCCATGAGCGAGCAGACTAGGACTAAGCTTTTGGGGGATTTTGGTGAGTATCTGCTCGCGTGGTTTCTTAGGTCGAGGTTTGGTGTTAACCTAAGCTTAGTTAAAACTGAGGGGGTAGATCTCCTTTGTGTAGACAAGGATGGGGCGCTCTTCCCAAAGGATAGAAATATAGCGATAAGCGTTAGGACCCGTGAACGAATAAAAGAGAGGGTCTTGGATAATGTGAATGCTGACTGGAGCAAGATAGAGGGGGCTGCTGAGAGGTGGAATGCTGAACCATACTTCGCCTATGTAAGGATCACCCCGAGAATGGGGAGATAAAAGTCTTCCTACTACCAGTAACTAAGGCAAAGACATATGGCAGAAGCTTCAACGTCAAGAAAGCAGAGCTAGACCCATCAAACATACTCTCCGAAATGAAATTCAAACCATATACTCCTAAAAACAAATCATAAAAATGCAGATTTTCCGAGATAAGCCTCTAACTATATCAAAACATCTTCCTACCAGGTTTTGAAGACTGTCAAAGTCTCCTCATCTGTCAATTTTATAATTTATCTGTGTGCTTTAATAAGAATTAATTGTAATTTACGATTATCTAATCTGGTGTGATACATGGATGTTTTTGAGGCTATCCAGAAGAGGCGTTCTGTTAGGGCTTATGAGCCAACGCCTGTTCCTAGGGAAATTTTGGGGAAGATTTTGGAGGCGGCTAGGCTTGCGCCTTCTGCAGGGAATATTCAGCCCTGGCACTTTATAGTCGTGACTGATGTCGGGAAGAGGGAGAAGCTTGCCAGAGCGCCCTTCGCCGGCTTTCTAAAGGAAGCTCCGGTCGTCATCGTCGGCTGCGGGAACCAGAGGGCTTCTCCAAGATGGTTTATGGTTGATGTTGCGATAGCTATGCAGAACATGGTTTTGACTGCGACGGCTGAGGGGCTTGGGACATGCTGGGTCGGCAGCTTCAATGAGGAGGAGGTTAAAGAAATGCTTAAGATACCGGACGATTATCGTGTAGTAGCCCTACTTGCCCTAGGATACCCACGTAAGAAGATAGATATTCAGGGCAGAATACTCCATTTAATTAGAAAGCGTAAGAACCTAGAGGAGATAGTGAGCTTCGAGGAATTTGGAAAGAAACCTAACCTTTAATGATACATGGTTGCTCTTCAAATTACAAATGGCAGAGGGTTAAGGCTCACCCTTATTCAAGCACTTATGTTTCTGCCCATTCTTTGAAGAAATACTTAATTATCAGCTGCCTTTCTCTAGGTTTATATAAGTACTTTGGGGCTGCCTATGAGGATTAATAAAAGCGAAGTGTTTGTCCTCGTATTGGCTGCATTGTCTCTTTGTGTTAGTGTTTGCCTGTATCCCTTGATGCCGGAGAAGGTTGCCAGCCACTGGAACGTTAGGGGTGAAGTTGACGGATACCTCCCAAAGCTCTGGGGTTTATTCCTCCTCCCCATTATCTTTGCTGGCGTTGCCCTTCTTCTTATTGCTGTTCCAAGAATAGACCCACTGAGGGAGAATATTATGGCGTTTAGAAAATATTATGATGGGTTCATCATACTCTTCTCTTTATTCCTCTTCTCCATACATTTGCAGGTGATCCTCTGGAACATTGGGGTGAGGGTGAGCCCGGCTACTACTGTTCCAATAGGTGTTGGGCTACTATTCTTTTATATTGGGATTCTATGCGAGAACTCTAGGAGGAACTGGTTTATTGGGATAAGGACTCCATGGACATTGAGTAGCGACAGGGTTTGGGAGAAGACCCATAGGCTTGGAGGAAAGCTCTTTAAGGCCGCTGGGGTGATCGCCATGCTGGGTGCATTAATCCAAGAGCACGCATTCATCCTAATCCTAGCCCCAATAATATTCGCCGCAGCCTACACAATAATCTACTCCTACGTCGAATATCAAAAAGAAGTTAAATGCGGAAAATAGCACTATTTCTGGAATACTTTAAGTGTAGGCTAGATGCCAGAAATAAAAATAATCTCTTAAAATGGCAAATGAGCTATTGAGTATTGCGGTCTCATAGGCTTATTTTTGGATGCTTTTAGTTAAACACAGTCCTCCTTAATTCCACATCATTTCATTTGGGTTATGGGGTAAAATTGGCTGAATATTATTAGCGTTAATAACGTATATATATATATGAAATGACTTTTTATTATTGAGGCATCATGTCGAAACCTATTCATTCTATTATTGAGAACTTCCGTGAGGTTTGTAAGCGGATCTTTTATTCTTCACTTGGCGAGTCTGCCAGTGAGGCTGCTTTATTCTTTCTGCGTAGGGGTTTGGGCCGGGATCCGTTTGAGGTGTTTTGGGAGGATCCCGGAGCCTTTTACCGCGAGCTGGAGAGGGTTTTTGGGGTTGGCGCTAAAGTTTTAATTAAACTCTTGGTGTCGAGGATTAATAGTGAGTTTGGCTTAAATATGAGTTCTGAGCGCTTTGTGGAGCTTATGCAGCGCGGTGACGAGAGCTCGGTTGAGGAGATACGCTCATTCCTAACGAAGATAGCTGAATCATGTAGGGGTAAAGGTGG